>CAZCDP010000008.1:0-23224 GCA_964497675.1 uncultured Candidatus Epulonipiscium sp. | reverse complement strand
GGAAAGAGCCAGAGCCGCCAGAGGAGAAAGTACCTATATGGGGGCTGCGGAAACGGTGTACCATCAGTTGGATGTAGATATGGTGACAAAATTTGCAGGATACAATGTGAAAGAAGTATCCGATGCCAAGGTGATTGGGTTGGTTGCCAACAATGAGTTGGCAGAAAATGCCTCTGCCGGCGATGAAGTTTCTGTATTTTTAAATCATACACCTTTCTATGCAGAAAGCGGCGGACAGGTGGGTGACCACGGTGTCATCCGAACAGAAACAGGTACTGTGGAGATTACAGACTGTATCAAGGTCGTGGGCGGGAAAACTGCCCATATCGGAACAGTTACGGAAGGCAGTATTTCTCTGGGTGACGTGGCTATTGCGGCCATTGACGAGGAAATCAGAATGGCTACCTCCAGAAATCATAGCGCAACGCATCTGCTCCAAAAAGCATTAAGAACTGTTTTGGGCAACCACGTAGAACAGGCAGGTTCTTATGTCAGCTCGGAAAGACTGCGTTTTGACTTTACCCATTTTACCGCTATGACAGAGGATGAACTGACACAGGTGGAAAATATGGTGAATGAAAGTATTTTTGAAAGTCTGGAAATTACGACCTGTGAAACAAATATGGAGGAAGCAAGAGCCATGGGCGCCATGGCGCTTTTCGGCGAAAAGTATGGTGACGTGGTGCGAGTAGTCAACATGGGCGGTTATAGTATCGAGCTTTGCGGCGGTGCCCATCTCTGCAATACGGCACAGATTGGTTCTTTTAAAATCCTTTCCGAAAACGGCGTTGCAGCAGGTGTTCGAAGAATCGAAGCACTGACAGGAAAAGAGGCATTAAAGCATTATCAGTCACAGGAAGAAAAAATTAAAAAGGTTTGTCAGATTGTGAAAGCGGCTCCCGATAATATGCTGAAAAGAGTGGAACAGCTTGCGGCAGAACAGAAGGAAATGGCAAAAGAAATCGAAAAGCTGAAAGCCAAAATGGCAGGAGGCACCGTAGAGGAGCTTCTTGGAAAGAAAGAGGAAATTGGCGGCGTGGCAGTGGTTTGCGTACAAGTACAGGATGCGGATGGCAACGCCTTAAAGACTATGGGTGACCAGTTGAAAGCAAAGCTTGGCAGCGGCGTTGTAGTCCTTGCCAGCGGAACAGAAGGTAAAGTAAATCTGGTTGCTATGGCAACAGAGGATGCTGTGAAAAAAGGTGCTCATGCGGGCAATATCGTGAAAGGGGCGGCACCTATCTGCGGCGGCGGCGGCGGCGGGCGTCCAAACATGGCTCAGGCCGGTGGTAAGGATGCTTCCAAAATCGGAGCGGCACTGGAAAAAGCAAAAGAAATCATCAGCCAACAGATAAAATAAAACTGCTTTGTGAAAGCACTCTTATAAATAACCACATGAAAAGGGTTGTCACGATTTAAAATGTGACAACCCTTAGTGTGTTGATAAAGTCCATATTCATTCTTGGAGGGTTTATCTCCAAACCACCACGAGGGTTTTACCCTCGCCCCATAAGGTCAAACTACGTTTTCCTTGAAAAAGCGGGATTCACTGATTTCAAAAAAGGGAGAAAATTCTGGTGGGCAAAGCCCGGGGGTTTATATCTTTTTCATAGTTTTTTAGAGTTCTTTTTTTGCATAAATATTTAACGAAAGATAAAGGGATAAGCCTAAAAATACAAGAACAATAAATGGAAAAGAATATAATAATAGTTTCAAATCATTTTGGCTTGGCTGTGGAATATTAATTTTTGAAACTCCGACACCTATCATTGTTGGTGCAAAAAATATCAGCATCATAATGATTCTTCCTTTTTCCACACCAAATTTAAATAAAATGGGAAGCAGGACTGATAAAAAAATAATGCTGATACCAAAAACGATAAATGAGGTTAGGATATTTTCCTTTGTCACTTTGAATAAAATGATTTGAAACAGTATAAGTATGGTAAGCCCTATGCCTGACGTGATGATCCCAAGAAGATACTTGCTAATAATCATATCGTTTCTCGAAACAGGCATAGAAAGTGCATACTTATCCCATTTTGCCCGTTCATCATAGGACAAAGCTGTAACGGGCATCATAGCACAAAAAAGACAAACCATTCCCGAAAGAAAAGCGAAGTTTCCGGTACTAATGGAATTGATAGCAAAAAAAAGAATGGCGACAATATATATTTTTACTTGTTTTTTCAAGTTCAATAAGTCCTTTAAAATTAATCCTTTCATCGAATATCCTCCTTTATGTGGTACAGCATAATATCTTCAATGGTAGCACGATCCATGATTAAATGGCTGGGCACCTTATTTTTCAAAACCAACGCTTCCACACCGAAGCTGTTTTTGCGATAACCTATGACGGCGGCTTGGTCAATCGTGGAGAAATCCCAATCTGAGCATTTTAGCATTCCGTAGCTGTCCAGCAAATCGTCTTTTGACTTACTAAATATCAGTTTCCCCTTATGAATAAATGTAATATAATCACATATTTTTTCTAGGTCACTTATGATATGGGATGAAATAAAGATAGCATGATTTTCGTCCTGTATGAATTCCAAAAAAACATTTAAGAGTTCATCTCTCACAATGGGGTCAAGACCGCTGGTTGCTTCATCTAAGATAAGAATTTTTGGATTATGGGAAAGTGCCACTGCAATAGAAAGCTTCATTTTCATTCCTCTTGAATAGTCCTTGACAGTTTTTTTGTCGGGCAGTGAAAATTCCTTTGCGTAGTTATAAAAAACAGTTTCATCCCATGTTTTGTAGATACTTTTCAAAATTGTATTTATTTCTTTTAGCGCAAGGTTCTCGGGAAAAAAGCATTCATCCATGACTACGCCGATAGCTTCCTTTATTTGCTTATCTGCTGTTCGTATATCTTGACCAAGGACGGCAATATCTCCGCTATCCCGTTTTATCAAATCAAGAATTAGCTTAATAGTAGTACTTTTTCCTGCTCCATTTTCCCCAATAAAGCCCATAATACATCCGGCGGGCAATGAAAGAGTTAGATTGTCCAGTGTAAACCCATCGTATTTTTTCGTTAAGCTCTTAATTTCTAAAGCATTGTTCATTGATTACTCCCCCTTATAAATCAGTTCTAGCATTTTTGTTAAGTCGTTGAGCGTTAGCCCGCAAATATTTGCCGATTCGATGATGCTTTGCATATGAGCTTCTATCTTTCGTAATTGTTCTTCTTTGATGAAGTCAATATTTTTACTTGCGACGAAGCTGCCCTTGCCGGGAACGGATGATATAAATCCATCCTTTTCCAATTCGTCATAAGCACGTTTTGTCGTAATGACGCTAATGCGAAGCTCCTTAGCCAGTAAACGCATAGACGGTAACGCATCGCCCTCATTTAATTCTCCTGCAATAATCATGTTTTTTATTTGCGAACGGATTTGGTCATAAATCGGCTGTCCGCTGGAATTGCTGATAATAATATTCATACGTAACCTCTTTTCAAAACGATACTGTATATATACATTATATACAGTATCTACAAAGTGTCAAGCAAAAAAATAGAATTTGATAAAATCAAATCCTAAGCATTTTGATAAAGTCCAAACCGCCACGAGAATTTCACCCCTTTGATAAATTAGGCACATCTGAAAGTTTTGCCTCTTTTTTATAAGGCATCGTAAAAAGGCTTGATACCCATAGGGCAGATTTGTGTGGGAAATTGCTGAAAAAGGAAATAGATGTAGGAAAAACCAATAACTTTGAATATTTATTGTATTTTTTAAAAAAAGTATTGACAAAACTATAGTTATGGTATCATAATAAAGTGTTTTGTGTTTCTGCAAATGAGCAGACACAAATAGACATTGCTTTCTTTGAAATAGGGGAGTACAACGGGAACCAACAGGAGGTGCTTTGTATGAATTTAAAAACAAATTATGACGTAGTAATTATTGGCGGCGGTATCGGCGGCATTATGACTGCTTATCGTTTGACAGAAAAAAATCCTGATTTAAAAGTGGCGATTATCGAAAAAGGCCATGATATTGAAGGTAGAGTATGCCCTATTGTTGCGAAAAAAACCGATAAATGTGTAAACTGCAAATCCTGTGCGATTATGGAAGGTATGGCGGGAGCAGGTGCATTTTCTGATGGGAAATATGTCATTTCTACAGAATATGGCGGCTGGCTGACAGAATTTTTGGACCCACAGGTAGTCATCAATTATATCGAGCAGGCAGATGATGTTCTGGTAAAATTTGGTGCTACAACAGAGCGTTTTATGCCCGATAATGATTTAAAACTTCTATGCCTCCAGTATGATTTGCATATGAGTCAGGCACAGTTAAAGCATCTGGGCACAGACAGTAACTTCGATACAATGAGAAAACTGATCAATTCTTTAAGAGATAAATGTGATATTGCCACAGATACGATGGCAGTGGATATAAACAAAGATACAAAAGAAATCAATGTAGTGCATGGAAACGAAGAAAAAGTGATTTCTGCTGGAAAAATTATTTTCGCCGTAGGTCGAGCAGGAAGCCGTTTCTTTTCAAAATGGTGCGAAAAAAACCAGATTCCTTTGAAAAACAATCAAGTAGATATTGGTGTTCGTGTAGAACTGCCTGCTATGGTATGGGAGCATTTTTCCAAGAAAATATATGAACCTAAAATCTGGTACAGAAGCAAAGGCTATGGCGATACCACCAGAATGTTCTGCTTCAATGAGAGGGGCAATGTAGTGACGGAAAATACCGATGGTGTATTGACTGTCAACGGACATTCTTACAGGGATATGGCCAGAAAGACAGAAAATTCAAACTTTGCCCTGTTATCTACCATCAAGTTTACAGAGCCATTTAAAAACCCCATTGAATATGCCAGATATGTAGCAAGCCTTGCAAATCTTATCAGCGGCGGCAGTATTTTGGTACAGAGATTGGGTGATTTGGAAATGGGCAGACGTTCTGATGCCAACAGAATCGCAAAATCTACCACAAGGCCTACTATGAACGCCGTTGCAGGAGATTTGAGCCTTTGTATCCCGAAACGTCAGTTGGATAACATCGTAGAAACGATTCATGCATTAGATAAGATAGCACCGGGTACTGCGAACTTCGATACACTGCTTTATGGTATCGAATGTAAGTACTATTCTGCAAGACCCCAATGTACGGAATTTCAATTAGATGGTTGTCCCGATGTTTATGCGATTGGTGACGGCGCGGGATTTACCCGTTCCTTGTCACAGGCGGCGGCAAATGGTCTTTATGTAGCGGATCAATTATTGAAATAAAACCCGGAGAGTTACCCAGCGTGTCGAGTAAGCCGACACGCTTTTACTTTTTAAGCCGCAAGATGTCTTAAAGTCTTAAAGTAGATACTGTATGTTAAAAACGCTGATTTCTT
Source organism: uncultured Candidatus Epulonipiscium sp. (assembly GCA_964497675.1). Classification (GTDB taxonomy): domain Bacteria; phylum Bacillota; class Clostridia; order Lachnospirales; family Anaerotignaceae; genus CAZCDP01. Next base: position 17,851 of record CAZCDP010000008.1, on the reverse strand, counting down.
CGTACAAGGGCTATGCCCCTGGAAATCAGCGTTTTTCTGCACTTCGGCATTAAGCCCCTTTGTCTGTGGCAAAAGCCGTCCTTTGGACGTTCCCGCTTTCTTCGGGGTGCATAGTCAATTCCTTCTTTGCAATTCCAATTAGGAACGCTTCGTTCCCAGCCCCTCCTCAAAGCATTGGCTGAATTTAGGATTTGTCCTTCCTTGACAGCGTGTTAAGTTAGCCGACACGCTAGGTGGGGTAGTTTAAATAACCTTTGCCAGTGCCAGAGTCAGCAAAAGACCTGCAATCTTAGTACTGCTTTCCGAAAATTCAGGTTCGTCTGGCGGGGTTCCATCTGTGCTCATGGTTTGGAGCATTTGATTATTTCTTTTTGATAAATCATTAACCTTTTCATTGATATTTTGAACCGTATTCATAAAAAGAAGCATTTGTATGATGTTATCCATTTTCTCTTTCCCTGTTTCATCGGAAAAAGCACGCATAGCCCGCAGAAGGGTCACTTCTTTGGGCGGATGCTCCACAACGGCATCTTGCTGGGCATTTGCTGCTGCATGGATTTTTGTTACATATTTCTTATTCAGCGTTTCCCGAAACTGTTCCATAATCTGTGTAAAATCGTTTCCTAGCCCTCCTCTGTCTTCGATGAGGCGTGTCAGCTCATAAAGCTCATTTTTTGCCATATATAAACCACCTTTCCTTATTCGTTTCCTAGATTCCCAGACTAGCTTCAATGTTTAATAATCCTTTTTTTTCCGGAGGTCTTTGATAGTGAGCACCCATCAAAAGACGCTGTTTTACGCCGTCGGGTGACAGACGGGGGTATTTTTCCAGTAGTAGGGCGGCGGCTCCGCTGACCATGGGAGTTGCCATGGAGGTACCGCTCATTTTGATGTAGCATCTGTCCACAATTTTTGAGGTATCTCTGTTTTGCAAAACAAAATAATAATCGGGAGAGAGAATGGAAATGATATTATCTCCCGGCGCCCAAATATCCGGCATGGGAAAATTTGATTTATGAAAAATGCTCATAGATGCTTGGGCTTCATAAAAAATCCGACGATCTTCCCATGCACCTACTGTAATAATTTTGGGGCTGATGGCAGGGGTTGGGAGAATTCCCCGATTATTATCGGGGTTTCCGGCGGCGGCTACAACGGTGATACCCCGATACCATAAGGCGTTTACGGCATCCATAAGAGGAATGTTGATGTTTTTATCATTGGTTCCTATGGATAAATTTACCACCCTTATATTATATTTGCTAGCGTTGTCCATTATCCATCGAAGTCCTGCAATAGCTTGAGCAGAATTCCCCTGACCGTTTCTATCCAGTATTTTCAGTGAAATGATATGGCTTTTCGGTGCTATGCCCTGATATTTTCCATGGGAGGCGTAGCCATTGCCGCAGGCAATACCTGTGACATGGGTCACGTGAGCTATAAAAGGCAGTTGTTGCATTCTTTCTGTATCTGATGTAAAATGATGAAAATGAATGTTAAGTTGGATGACGAGGTGGAAAAAATGAAGATTTCAGAAAAGGGATTAGAACTTCAAAATAAATTTAGAAAAATTAAATATGCCAGTTTGATTCTTTACTTGTTAGCGGCGATGAGTTTTGTGTTTTTGCGTAATTATTGGCTATCTATTATATTGGTTGCGGTTAATATTTTTATGGAAGTAAAGCTATGCAGATGCCCTCACTGCAATAAAATGTTGGATTGCAGAAAAAGGAACGATGATGAACGCTGTTGCCCTCATTGTGAAAAGTTTCTTTTTAAAGGATTATAAAAGATACCCATACATGTTTATTTTGTAAAGAAATATAGGCAAAACCTTGAGGCTTTGCCTCAAACTTCACTATCTTTCTTGAAAGATAGAGGGACAAAGAACTTTTATTAAGAAACTACGTTTTCCCTATTATTACATAAAAACATAGCTTCGTGTGGATAAAGTTTTTCCCAGCCTTTTTCCTAGGACACCGGTAAGAAGACGGGACACTCACAGGGCAGATTTTCGGAGCAAATTGCAAAAAGAGAGTAGGGGTGGGAAAAGCCAACGGTTTTGCAGATTTGGTAATACGCTAAAAGTCCGGATGAAATATCACCCGGACTTTTTTGTGTGCACCGGAATCCGGTGTTTTTGTTTCTTATTTTTTAAGAACTTCCTTCACCAATTTTGTCAATTCTTTTGTTGCCCCACTGATGTTTTTGCTGCCAAAAATAGCGGAAACCACAGCAACGCCATCAATACCGCTGTCTTTTAACTGCACCAGATTATTTTGCTTGATACCGCCAATGGCAACGACGGGGATGGATACTGTTTTGCAGATTTCTTGGAGTGTTTCAAAGGAAACTTCGCTGGCATCCAGTTTGGTGGAGGTGGAAAACACTGCACCTACGCCCAGATAATCCGCACCGTTTTTTTCTGCCAGCAAAGCCTGCTCCAAGGTTTGGGCGGAAACACCTAAAATCTTGTCTGCACCAATTTTTGCCCTTACATCTTCCGCTGCCATATCATGCTGACCGATATGGACACCATCCGCACCACAGGCCAGAGCAATCTCCACGTTGTCATTGATCACAAAAGGCACATGGTATTTATCTGTTACTTTTTTGACTGCGATTGCCTGTTCCAGAAAGGCATCATAGGACAGTTCCTTTTCTCGTAGCTGTATAAAGGTGGCACCTGCCTGTATGGCTTCTTCCACCACATCCTGCAGCTTTCTTCCATCCAGCCACGCTCTGTCTGTGACTGCATAAACTAGCATATCTTCTTTATTTACATTCAACTTTCATACCTCCTGTTAAGATAGCACTATCCATTTTACTCATGGCATCAATCAGATAAGTTCTGTAACTTGCGGTACCGCATTCAGTTTTTTGCAGTTTTTCATAGGCAATCTCTCCGCAAAGCCCCATAGCGGATACCGCAGCAGCAGCAGCTTCCAAAAGATGCTGTGGATTTGCTCCGCAATATGCAGCAATGATAGCTGACAGCATACAGCCTGTCCCTGTGATTTTTGACATTAATTTGTTTCCGTTGCGGATGACAAATGCTTTTTTAGAATCTGCTACAATATCAATGGCACCGGTAACGGCGATGACGGCACCTGTTCTTTGGCTCAATTCTTGTGCAAAAGCAATGGATTGTGCTAGGTTTTCCTCTGTAATAGCATCGCTGATATCGGCATCTACGCCTTTTGTGGTACCATTGCCTTGATAAATTGTTTTTATTTCAGAAATGTTTCCACGAATGACAGAGAATTTTATTTCTTCTAACAGTCGGAATGTGGTTTCTGTACGCAAAGTGGAAGCACCGGCGCCAACGGGGTCAAGTACAACAACATGGCCTAGCTCGTTTGATTTTTTGCCGGCGGCAAGCATAGATGAAATGGTACGGGCGTTCAACGTACCGATATTGATATCCAAGGCGTTGCAGATGGTGGTAATTTCCGCCGCTTCGCCGATGTCGTCTGCCATGATAGGAGAACCGCCGCATGCCAGTAAAATATTGGCTACATCATTGACTGTGACATAGTTTGTGATACAGTGTACCAATGGTGTCCGTTCGGATACATTTTTGATGATTTCCTGAAACATTTTTATCCCTCCGTTTGTATATTCCCTAGTTGTTTCCAAAAAAAAAGCAGGATATTCCAGCCGATCAGCCGACTTTGGGCATATCCTGCAGGCGATTGCTATTCCAAGTTGTTTGAGAAGCATATGGAGAACCGCCATAACGAGGCGGTTTCATTTTCGCACAGCCTGTTTACAAGCTCATTGCTATTCATTTGGGGTAAGAATACCACAACCTGTTTTCTTTGTCAAACCTTTTACATTTTGGTATTGTTAAAGGATTTCTACTATTTGCTTGGAAAAAGGGACATTTGCGGGGCTGTGAAAAAACATACAAGCTGCCACACCCCTATGCTCTTTTTCAAATGAAAAAATGTGAATTAGACAAGCTTAATTTTTCAGGAAAAATATAGGTTTCCGTTATGGGGCGATGGTTACACCCTCGTGGTGGCTTGGAGGTAAATCCTCTAAGGTTTTTGCTTTTGTTTTCTCCTTTTCTCCATTTCTTTTTTGGTTTTTTCAAAAGTATTTCTTGAAATAATAGGTTCATGGGTATTTTTTGCTACAATCCATTGATTTTCAGGCAGATGGATTACTTTTTTCTCCTTAAAACTTAGTTTTCGTTCTCGCCCTTGTACCATATCTCCTACATAAACTTGGTTCCTTAAAATTTTTCGAACGGTGGTTTCTGACCATCGTTGAGGATGAGATACGTTTTTTCGTCCTGTATCTTGCCCGCGGGCAAGTTTTCTCTGCCAAGGGGTTTCCACACCTGCTTCGGTCAGTGTTTCTGCAATTTTTTTGCAGGACAGGTATTTTTCCAGATAAAGCGTAAAAATATGCCGCACTATTTTTGCCGCTTCTTTATCGATTTCCAGCTGATGGTGGTTTTTTGGATTTTTGAGATAGCCATAAGGAGCATAATTTCCTACAAATTGCCCAAGCTCCATTTTACGGCGAAAAACTGCTCGGATGTTGTCTGAAATTTCTTCACAGTACCATTCATTAATTAAACCGTTAATCTGCCGTGCTTTTTTGTTGCCCTTCAGGTCTGTGTCAACATGGTCAACTACGGTGACAAAACGGATGTTCCAAAGGAGAAAATAATGGTGCAGATATCGTTCTGCTGTTTCCATGTTCCTAGTGAAACGGGACTGGGTTTTGCAAAGGATAATGGAAAATTTGCCTGCCTTTGCGTCGGAAATCATGTTGCAAAACTGGGGACGGTTATCGTCCAGCCCGGAATAGTCCTCATCACAATAGATATGATATAGTACCCAGCCTTGTTTTTTGGCGAAATCTGTCAGCAAAAGTCGTTGGTTTTGTATGCTTTCACTTTCCTGCTGGCTTAGGCCCACACCTTCATCTTCTGTAGAAAGTCTGCAATAAATCGCAACCTTTTGTTTTTCCATAGGTTTCCCGCCTATCCTATTTTAAAGAAATTATATTCCTGTTTTTTCTGAAAAAGAAGGAAATCTTGAAAAAATATGGTATACTAGAATGGAACATAAAATTGGCTCTATCGATAAGGAGGAATTACTATGCTAAATCAAAAAGTGGCAGAATTATTGAATGATCAAATCAATAAGGAGTTATATTCCGCATATCTCTATCTGGATATGGCAAACTATTACGCAGAAGAAGGATTGGATGGATTCCGCACATGGTTTACTGTTCAGGTGCAAGAAGAACGGGATCATGCAATGCTTTTCCTTCAGTATCTCCAGAACAATGGTGAAAAAGTAACATTAAAAGCGATTGATAAACCGGATAAGGTGTTTGCAACATACGAGGACCCCCTCAAAGAAAGTCTGGAGCATGAAAGATATGTAACTTCTCTCATTCATGGGATTTATGAAGCTGCGTACTCAGTAAAGGATTTCCGTACCATGCAGTTCCTTGACTGGTTTGTAAAAGAACAGGGTGAGGAAGAAAAGAACGCAGAAGATTTACTGAAAAAATTTGAACTTTTCGGTTCGGATGCAAAATCTCTCTATATGTTGGATAATGAATTGGGTGCAAGGGTTTATACAGCACCATCCCTTGTCCTCTAGTCAATAGAATACAGAATAGGAAGGATTCACCTTTCTGCGTGTGTTTATAAAAGAAATGTATAAAAAGCTGATTTCCCAGGTACAAGCCTCTGGAAATCAGCTTTTTTGTTTTCTAAAGCGTTCACTGCCCCCTATAAGACATTTTTTGTCTTACAGGGGGCAGTGAACGCTTTATGTAATTCTGAGTATTACATAATTTGATTTACTTTAAAAATTAATTGCATCGTTTTTCTGGAATTTGTAATATGTGTTCTGATAGCTGCTTCCAGTGCAACAATGTCCTGTTCCAGTAAGGCATTCAAAATAGCTCTGTGTTCCTCCACACATTCAGTGTCACGGATGTGTGGCTGTTGGATGTAGGTATAAGTAGAATACATGAAGGGGTTCAGATTCCGAAACGTTTCGATGGCTTTTTTGTTACCTGAGCCCACCAGATATAATTCATGGAATTCACTATCCAATGTATAATATTTTCCGTTGCTTTCGGCGGAAGGGCCTTGGGCAACAAAGCTGCTGTGCTTTTCCAGATTTCGCTGGAGCTGTTGACGCAGTGTTTCATTGAAGCTGAGTGTCGAAATGACATCTTTCATAAAATATAAATCCATCATAAGACGCATATCAAAAATTTCATTCATTTCTTCCACGGTAACGGCACGGACACTCATGCCCTTATTGGGTGTACTTATCACCATATTTTCTGCAACCAAGCGGTTTAAAGCCTGCTTTACCGGGGTATCACTAACATTATATTTTCTTGTCAGCTCTTTGATATTAATTTTCTCCCCGGGAGGTAATTCTTTTTTTGTAATATCGTTTTTAATACTAAGATAAATTTGGTCAACAAGTGTAGGCTTATTACTCATAAAGGACTCCCTTTTCTCTGGTTCTGGATACATTATAGTTTTAACAACAAAATAGGAAAATGTTCTTGTGAGGATGTATAAATCTTATAAGAGCTATCATAACTTTTGCTGTTTTGTTAAAGAATACCTAAAACATAGATAGGTTTAGTTTATCATAATGACAAAATATTGTCAATTATTTAAGCTGATTTTGATATATATAATACTAAAATATTTTAAGTATAAAACCTAATATTAACATTATAGTAGTTCTTTATTGTTACAATAAGGGGAATATAATGACCAATAAAATTGAATAAAATGCAAAATAATAGTACATTTTTGTATAAGACAGTGTTTTTCCAGTTTTTTTAGGAGGCAATTAGCAGTTTTGCATAGATAAATGGTTGAAAAGTAAAAAAAGTGAATCGTATGTTGTGAAAAACTATGGATTGACAGTTATCAAATAGAATTTTATAATTAGAAAGTAGTTCTGCTTTTTTAGTGTTTATAGGTTTATTGAAATGCAATCGTTAGAATGATTTATGTAATTTTAAGTTTTTATGTAAAATTATAAAATCTAAAATGGTTTTGTGTCAAAAGCATATACTGAAAAAGAGAATCCCATCTTACGAAAGAACAAAGCTTAAGAAAAACAAAGGAAAAAGGGAGGTTGACTTCCTAAAGTACAAGAGACACTTTGCCCGTTCTTGCAGTATTGCATTGGACGGGCAGGGCAGGAAAAAATATCTGCGAAAGACAAATTAAGGAGGGCGAAGCAAATGTTAAAAAAAGTTTGGGCATCAGTGCTGGCAGTAGGGCTTGCTGCCGGGATGCTGACGGGCTGCGGAGAAAAGGCTCCTTCCAAACCGGAAGAAGCAGAAAATGCTGCACAGGCACAGGGCGAAATCACTGTACCAAAGGAAAGCTTTGATTCAGGCATTGAATTGAAGGATGACTGTATCAAATTCATCTATGCTTTAGGGAATGCACCGGCTACCATTGATGCAGCAAATTATTTCAAAATGCTGTTGGAGCAGAAATCTAACGGCACAATGAGCTGTGATATTTACACAGACAATGTACTTGGAAGTGAACGTGAGCTTTTGGAAGGCTGTCAGTTCGGGAATTATGATATTATTTTAGCAACAAATGCACCAGTTGCATCTTTCTTGGATGATATGTACGTATTGGATATTCCTTGGTTGTTTGAAACAAAACAGCAGGCATACGACGTTCTTGACGGTCCGGTAGGTCAGGCGTTGGGCAAAGGTCTGGAAGGAATTGGATTAAAATGCCTTCAGTGGCAGGAAAACTCTTTCCGTGATTTATCCACAACAGACAGAAAAGTTGAATCTGTAAAAGATTTAAAGGGTCTGAAAATCCGTATCATGGAAAATGATATACAGCTTAAAACATGGGCATTATATGGTGCAAACCCTACACCAATGGCCTTCACAGAGTTATTCACTGCATTACAGCAGGGTACAGTAGATGGTCAGGATAACGGTGCTGAGCTTACATGGCAGACAAAATTCTGTGAAGTGCAGAAATATTTTACAGAATCCCAGCACATCTATTCTCCATACTTAATTCTTATGAGCTTGGATGTATTTAATGAATTAACACCGGAGCAGCAGCAAATCGTTTTAGAAGCATCTAAGGAAGCAAATGATTATGAAAGAAAACGTGCTACCGAGTATGAAACAGTAGCTCTTCAGAATATCAAAAATGCGCCTAAGACAGAATTTGTTACAATTACTCCAGAAGCAAGAGCGGAATTTGTGGAAGTTACAAAACCAATCCACGATATGGTAAGAAATAAAATTACCCATCCTGAGATTCTTGATATGTTGTTAGAACAGGTTGGCGTAGAAAAATAATAAAGTTTGGGGGTGGAACTACCCCCCCGCTATCATTCATCGAATATTATACAAAAGACTTTAGAATGGAGGACTTATCATGTTAAAATTCCTTAATGAACATCTTGAGGATATTTTCATTATTCCGTTAATGATTGGTATGAGTGTACTTATCTTTGTCCAAGTCGTTATGCGTTATGTTTTTGGCAACTCTCTGGTATGGTCAGAGGAACTTGCAAGATATTTATTTGTTTGGTTAGTATATTTCTCTGTCAGCTATACAGCAAAAAGAGAAAAACACATTAGAATCGATGCAGCACTTATGATTTACCCAAAAAAGGCAAGACCTTATGTTGAGATTTTAAGCGAGGTTCTGATTTTCTTATTCTCAATATTTGTTGTTGCTACATCAATGACAGTAGTTCAAAAAATTGCAGCCAGCGGCCAGCATTCACCAGCCTTAGGTCTGCCTATGCATCTTGTATATGCGGCTCCGCTTTTAGGATTTATCCTGACCGGATTCAGATCCTTGCAGACGATTTTTAAAAAAATAAAAAATCTGAAAACGGAGGTGGCTAAGTAATGGCAGCTTTGGTAATTTTCGGTACATTAGTTGTATCTTTACTTTTAACAGTACCTGTTGGTTTCTCTTTAGGAGCTGCGTCTTTAGCATCAATCCTATATACGAAACAATTAACATTTGGTTTTATCGCACAAAACATGGTTACTGCGGCGGACTCTTTCCCAATTATGGCGATTCCTTTCTTCGTATTTGCAGGAGAGCTTATGGGCGGCGGCGGTATCTCAAAAAGACTGCTTGACGTTGCCAACGTATTCTTTGGCAGAATCACCGGTGGTCTTGCTATCGTAACTATTGTTGTATGTATGTTCTTTGCGGCTATTTCCGGTTCCGGCCCTGCAACAGTAGCGGCAGTAGGCGGTATGGTTGTTCCTACTATGTTAAAAAAAGGTTATGATAAAAAATTCGTACTTGCGTTGATTGCGGCTGCCGGAAGTATCGGCGTTATCATTCCGCCAAGTATTCCAATGGTTGTTTACAGTGTTACAACAAACAGCTCTGTAAGTAAGTTGTTTATGGCAGGGTTTATCCCTGGTATTGTAATCGGCTTAGGTCTGATTGCTTATGCCTATTTCTTTGCAAAAAGCCATGGCTACAAAGGCGACGAAGAAGCATTCAGTTGGAAACGTGCAGGTCGTGAATGTTGGGATGGTAAATGGGCGTTGATTTCCCCAGTTATCATTCTTGGCGGTATCTACGGTGGTATCTTTACACCAACAGAAGCGGCGGCTGTTTCTGTTATTTACAGCATGATTGTAGGTGTATTTATCTACAAAGAACTCGATCTTAAAGGACTTCTTGAAGTTACAAAAACTGCTTGTGAAACCACAGCATCTATCCTTATCGTAATCGGATGTGCAGCTGCGTTCTCCAAAGTAATTACATTGGCTCGTATCCCTATGATGGTTGCTACCGGTTTAACATCACTGACAAGCAACAAGATTATCATCTTATTGTTAATCAACGTAGTATTACTGATTGTTGGATGTTTCATGGAAACACTTTGTGCAATCATGATTTTAGCGCCTATTTTCCTTCCGGTTATCACGGCATTGGGCGTAAATGTAACACACTTTGGTATCATTATGGTTGTCAACCTTGCGATTGGTTTCATTACACCACCGCTTGGTGTTAACCTTTTCGTAGCATCACGAGTCGGGGAAACATCCCTAGATGATGTTATTAAGGGCATTGTACCGTTCCTCATTATTATGATTGGTATCCTGCTCCTTCTGACATTCATACCAGCAATCTCCATGGTTCTTCCAAATCTCCTTAGCTAATAAGGAAGGAAGGACAATGACCGATTGTCATTATCGTTAGTAAATGCTGCCTTGACTGGAGTCTGGAGTGTGGTTCCAGACTGCGTCATGGGCTGATAAAACAATAAATGCTTAAGACTTTTCTATTAAGATTTACCTCTCATTTTATTATGAAGCTCCCGGTTCCCCCCGGGAGCTTTTTTTATTGGGAAAGAATGGGGGAATAAACTGAAAATGCCTTCCGTGACATGGGTGCCGTGACCGTTATCATCATAAGGAATAGTTTTTTTGTTTACAAAATCACGAAAAGCGGCGATTCGTTGGCGGGGAAGTAAAAAATCGTCCACAGGAGAAATGCCGGTGTCCAGAACTGCTATGCCAATACCATGCCCCTCGTAAGAACCTTCTATTTGGCAATTCACAAATTTTTTGGCAGTATTCATACGAGCCTGTAAAATAGGCTCTTTTTTTATATAATGGGAATCCCCTACATTCATAAATAAGACTCCTTTCTGACCTTTCTATACAATATGATAGACAGACAGGTTTTGCGCATGGTTTTGATGTAGGTTATTTTTTTATCTCGTTTTGCATATTTATATGTTAGGAAGTGGGGTGTTTTTATGGATGGCAAAGAGGATTTCTTTCAAGATATAGAAAAAATAAAAGCCTTATCCCAGTTTATGGGGCAAAAAGAGATTTCGGAAAAGGAACTTACGAAAGCGATGGAAACAGCAAAAACACTGGGCGCTATGATGCAGTTTTCCGGAATTTTTAACAAACAAGAGGATACAAAACTTCCGGAGACAGCCTCCGATGTTGGTGATGGCATGGATATTTATGCCAGAAACAGACAGGAAAACGTTATCCATGCGGCAATCCCCTTTCTGGATCAGGAATATCAGAAAGACTTGTGTATCGCTGTAAGACTTTTGGAGATACGGCGGATTTTGAACATGGATGGCGGAATCGAAAGCCGCAGCCGACAAGTCGATGATCCCAAAATCCGTCGCAGGAAAATGTTGCAGGCTGTGCGTCCTTATCTGGAGAAGGGCGAACAGAAAAAAGTAGACATGATGGTAAAGACAATGGATGTGAAATATATTATGGAACGGAAGGAGGAACAAAAATGAAAGGGGATTTATTTGAAAGACCGGAATTCCAATGTATCGGAAAAGAAAAAATAGAACTGCTGAAAGAAATGGCTGCACTAGCAAAGGGTAAAACCCCTGCGGAGTTGATGGGGCTTTTTATAAAGTACAAAGATAGGCTTGCCGGCGGGTATCCGTTGTCGGAACGAGAAAAGGCAGCACTGCTTTTGGCTTTGCGGGAAAGCTTGGAGGAAGGCGAAAAACAGCAGTTTGACCGTACCATGGAGTTCATGCGGTTCATTGAAAAATAAGTAAGCAGAAAAGCAGAGATGACTTTCTGCTTTTCTTTTCTTTAAATACTCTATACGCCATGGTATAATTTATAGAATAAAACGATTTTAAAAGTATATCTTTAAAACAAGATGCTGGGCTGTATCCTTGGGCAGAAAGAATGGATTTATGTATCTATCCTTGATAATGAAAAACAGGGTGAAGCCGAAAAGCCTTCACCCTGTTGCACTGTTAGGAAGAAATAAGGTCCGTTAAAAGCAGGACAAGCAGTGCAGTGCGAGCGCTGCCGTTGCTGTTTCGTGTCGAACTGAAATTTTCAGCAACGCAAATCTCTTTTTTTGGCAGAGTTTCTTTTGGCAGAGCTTCTTTTGGCAGAGCCTCCTTTGACAAAACCTCCGTTGATGGCGGTGCGGTTACCGGTTCAGAAGGGATAGGAAGTCCTTCTTGAAACGGCTTGGGAATGGAGCGATTATAATTATAATACATAGAAATCCTCCTGATTTTGATTTATGGTTAAAATATATGTCAGGATATACTATAATAGTACCAGTGAGAAATGAACAGTCATAGTTATGACAACAAGCCTTCCACAGAAAATAGCGGAATAGGTAGTTATTTGTTAGTTGAGAAGTGGCAAAAAATGAAAATCTAAATGGCTTTGTGTACAATTTTGTGGAAATTGTGGATAAATCGGAGAGTTATCCACAAAAATGTTGCGTGATTATGTTAAGTTGTTTCAGAGCGGAGAACGGAGCTTTACGCTTAGGAGAGAATGGGTATGACGGAAAAACGGATGAGAAATTTCAGAATATTAGAATATAAAAACAATCAATTTGATATTATTGGTGATATTCATGGGTGTTACGGTGAATTTATAACGCTCATTGAAAAACTAGGGTATCAGAAAGAAAAGGATGCCTATTTTCATCCCCAGGGCAGGCGGCTTATTTCTGTGGGCGATGTAGCAGACAAAGGATTTGAAAATATTAAATGTTTAGATTTTTGGATAAATCAAGTTACTTATGGCGGCGGTTTTTGGGTGCATGGAAACCATTGCAATAAATTGTATCGGTATTTTCATGGCAACAAGGTTCATATATCTCATGGACTGGAAAATACAGTGGCGGAGCTGGAGCAGATGAGCAATGAAAAACGGTTTGAATTCAAAAACAGATATATGCGGTGTTATGAAAGCCAATGCTACTATTTGTTACTGGACAAACAGCGTTTGGCAGTGGTTCATGGTGGATTGCTAGAGGAATCTATGGGAAAATTCAGTAACCGTATCAAAAACGTTTGCCTGTATGGTGAAACTACGGGGAAATTTGATGAAAACGGAAAGCCGGAGCGTCTGGACTGGGCAATGTATTATAAGGGTAGGGCTTTTGTGGTATATGGACACACAGTAACAAAGGAGCCTGCTATTATGAACCATACAGTAGGGATTGACCAAGGCTGTGTTTACGGCGGACGGCTGACAGCATTGCGTTATCCTGAAATGGAATTTGTACAGGTAGAGGGAAGAAAATATGCAGAATATCATGGAAAAGGTACATTACCTGTGAATAATTGACATAACATATGCATAAATATACGAAATCCCATAGATTTATTTTTGAAGGAAAATGCAGAACCTATAGAAAAAAATTTAGTATTTATTCAATATTTTTCATAAATCGGGATTAGAAACCTTTTTTCACAAAAAAATAAATTTCAATATTTTTTTTATCCTGTTATTGACTATGTTTGGTTGCTGGTGTAAAATTAAGCCATATTGTTTTTATGAAAAAAAAGGACATTTTTGTATATTTATACGCGGATTATAAAATAGAAGAGCAAAAGCGGCTGCTGATGTACTTTGCGTCAGCGTGTTGTTATCGGTCATGGTATCAAATGAAACATGAATCGTTCAAAAACTCAATACTCCACGGGTTTTGAAAGCGGCTAAATGGAGTAGAATCCGATACAAAAAAGTTTTACAAAACCGAAAAAAGGCAGAACAGGAGGTACAGGAATGTTTGAATTTAATAAGAATACCAATTTGTTAGAAAGTACCTATCAGTCATATCCCTTGCAAGATGTAAGAGATCCGAATCTTTTTCGGGAATACTTTCCTTATGATGAAGTTCCTAAGGTTGTGTTTAACCACCGCATGGTGCCTCTGGATGTACCTGAAAAAATCTGGATTACTGATACAACTTTTCGTGATGGTCAGCAGTCCAGACAGCCTTATACTGTGGAACAGATTGAGTATCTTTTCGATTTGCTGCACAAGCTTTCAGGCCCAAAGGGTATTGTCCGCATGAGTGAGTTTTTCTTGTATACCAGAAAGGATCAGGAAGCTGTTTATAAATGTATGGAAAAAGGCTACGAATTTCCCGAGATTACAAGCTGGATTCGAGCATCGAAAAAGGATTTCAAGCTGGTGAAGGAACTGGGGTTGAAAGAAACCGGTATTTTGGTCAGCTGCTCCGATTATCATATTTTCCATAAAATGCACATGACTCGTCATCAGGCTGTAGGCCATTACATCGGCGTTGTTCGGGAGTGTATCGAAACCGGCGTACGCCCCAGATGCCATTTTGAAGATATTACAAGAGCCGATTTTTACGGCTTTGTCGTACCCTTTGCAACAGAACTCATGCAGCTTATGAAAGAAACGGGTGTTCCTATTAAAATTCGTGCCTGTGATACCTTGGGGTATGGTGTTACATATCCCGGCTCTGTCCTGCCACGAAGCGTACAGGGTATTATTTATGGTTTGAACCACCATGCCGGTGTGCCTCATGAGCTTTTGGAATGGCATGGACATAATGATTTTTATCGTGCTGTCAACAATGCAGCCTATGCTTGGCTTTATGGTGCTTGTGCTGTCAACTGTTCCTTGCTTGGTATCGGCGAAAGAACGGGAAATACGCCATTGGAGGCAATGGTCATGGAATATGCCCAGCTGACGGGAACCTTGGATGGCATGGATACCAAAGCCATTACGGAAATTGCCGAATATTATGAAAAAGAACTGCATTATCAGATACCGCCTATGACACCCTTTGTAGGCAAAAACTTTAATGTGACAAGAGCGGGCATTCATGCCGACGGGCTTTTGAAGAATGAAGAAATTTATAATATATTCGATACGGAGAAATTACTGGACAGACCGGTGCGGATTGCGATTTCCAATACTTCCGGTACCAGTGGCATTGCTCATTGGATTAATTCTTATTTCCATTTAAGGGGAGAAGCGGCAGTATCCAAAAAAGATGCTGTGGTGGAGCAGGTGTATAACTGGGTCAACGAGCAGTATAATGAAGGTCGTGTTACAGTGATTACAGATGAGGAACTGGAACGGGAAACATTGGGAGTAATGAAGGAACTGGGAGAAAACAAATAATCATCTAGGAGGAATACCATGGATAAGCATATTATTTCTGCAAAGGAAAAGTTTGCGGAACTGCTTGTGGAACAAATGGCACGAGTAGAGCGTATGAAAGCACAGAAGGATTTTGTGAATTACCAAGAAAAAGATAACATTGTGATTGGTGTTGCAGGCGGGGATGGTATCGGCCCGGCTATTACAGCACAGGCAAAAAGAATCATGGAATTTTTGTTACAGGATGCTGTTTCTTCTGGAAAAGTTACCTTTAAAATGATTGATGGGCTGACTATAGAAAAAAGAGTAGAGGTCATGAAGGCGATTCCTGATGATGTGTTGGCACAGCTGAAAGAGTGTGATGTCATTTTAAAGGGGCCTACAACGACACCAAGAGCTGGCGACCCATGGCCAAACATCGAAAGTGCCAATGTTGCCATGAGAAAAGAGCTGGACTTGTTTGCCAATGTTAGGCCTGTGAAGGTGCCGGAGCTGGGTATTGACTGGGTATTTTATAGAGAAAACACAGAGGGTGCGTATACACTGGGAAGCAAGGGCTTTGCTGTGAACGATGATATTAGCGTAGACTTTACCATTGCCACACAGGATGGTACGGAGCGTATCATACGAGCGGCTTTTGAATATGCCAAGAAAAACGGCAGAACAAGAGTAACAGCGGTGACAAAGGCAAATATCATCAAGGCTACAGACGGCAGATTCTTGAAAGTATTTTATGAAATGGCAAAGGAATATCCCGGTATTGAAGTGGACGACTGGTATGTAGATATTATGACAGCTAAGCTGGTGGATGAAAAACGCCGTCAGCAGTTTCAAGTGGTGGTGCTTCCAAACCTTTATGGCGACATCATTACGGACGAAGCCGCAGAATTCCAAGGCGGTGTAGGAACGGCAGGAAGTGCCAACATCGGCAAGAGATACTCTATGTTTGAGGCAATCCATGGCTCTGCCCCAAGAATGGTGGCAGAGGGCAGAGATATTTATGCTGACCCATGCAGTGTAATTCGAGCAGTGGTTATGCTTCTTTCTCATATTGGTTTCCAGAAAGAGGCAGATAAGCTGGAACAGGCATTGGACATTTGCACCCAGACAGAACGGAAAATTTTTACCACAGGACGTTCCGACGGTGCTACTTCTGCACAGGTTGCGGATTATATTATGGAAACAATTACAAAATTATAAGAAAAAGTAATCGTGTGTAGACTTTGTCTACACACTGAAAGGCAGTGGCTCACTGTCTTTTTTTATTTAGGGGTTTTTCAGCAAAAAAAGAAGGAATTGAGAGTAGGATGACGTATTATATTAGTGACTGCACCTTAGGTTATTGCTGTTGGGAAAGGGGGAATGGATATGGAATTACGAAAAGTACAGGAAGAGATTGAGGAAAAAATATTAGGTGTCTATGCCCAGAAAAGCGCCCTGACAAAAGGGCGGGAACGGGAAGAGGAGAAGTGTGATATTAGAACAGATTTTCAGCGAGATCGGGACAGGATTATCCATTGTAAGGCCTTTCGCCGTATGAAGCATAAAACACAGGTATTTATTTCGCCGGAGGGAGATCATTACCGTACCCGATTGACCCATACATTGGAAGTTTCCCAGATTGCCAGAACCATCGCCAGAGCATTGGCGTTAAACGAAGATTTGACAGAAGCCATTGCATTGGGCCATGATTTGGGGCATACGCCCTTTGGCCATGCAGGGGAGAGGGCATTGAATGAAATCTGCCCCTTTGGCTTTGAGCATAACCGCCAAAGCTTACGGGTAGTGGAGTATCTGGAAAAAAATGGGGAAGGATTGAATCTGACCTGGGAGGTACGGGATGGCATATTGAATCACCGTACCAGTGGACGGCCTTCTACCATGGAGGGGAAAGTGGTACAGCTTTCAGATAAAATTGCTTATACTAACCATGATATTGATGATGCCATTCGTGCCGGTATTTTAACGGGAAAGGATATTCCCCAAAAGATTGTGCAGGTTATCGGGGATACCTCCAGCAAGCGGATTAATGCCATGATACGGGATACCATTGCCAATAGTCAGGGCAAGGAAACCATTTTGATGAGTGCAGAAATGAAGGTTACCTTGGGGGATTTGCGTAAGTTTATGTTTACCCACGTCTATGCAAGCAGTGTTGCGGAACGGGAGCACCAGAAAGCAGAAAATATCGTTACGAACTTATATCGTTATTATCTGGTACACCCCCAGCAGATGAACGAAGAATTTATCCACCTCATAGAAGAAGGAGAAAGCCCGGAGCAGGCAGTTTGTGATTATATTGCCTGTATGACGGACCGATTTGCAGTGAAAAAATTTAGCTCGGTATTTATCCCCGAAGCATGGAGTATTTATTAAACTAAGGGAAAAAAAGAAAAAAATATAGAAAAAATTTATAGTTAGATAAAAAACAGACGACTTTTTTTGTGTATGTATACAAACATTTTGTAATGGGAAGGATTTTCAGAAACAATGTCGAAATAGTAGTATATGAAAATATTGTTGTGAGGGATTCAGAGAGTAGGCTTTCTGAATTCTCACAGGCCAGTGAAAAGACGTTATGCGTCTTTTTTTAAGGCGGGGTGGTGCCTATGTTATATCCAAGAGAATTAATCGAGGAAATCCGTTTACAAAATGATATTGTGGATGTTGTTTCGGAGTATCTCCCTTTAAAACAAAAGGGAAGCTCCTACTTTGGGCTGTGTCCTTTTCATAACGAAAAAACGCCGTCTTTTTCTGTCAACAGTGAAAAACAGTTTTACTATTGCTTTGGCTGTGGTGTGGCCGGCAATGTGGTAACATTTGTCAGAGAGTATGAGAATTATACGTTCCCTGAGGCAATCCGGTTTCTTGCAGAACGTGTTAATGTGCAGCTGCCGGAAGTTGAGTATACAGATGAGATGCG
>CAZCDP010000007.1:19785-23259 GCA_964497675.1 uncultured Candidatus Epulonipiscium sp. | reverse complement strand
CTTCTCTTTAACGTTGTAAAAGTCTGCATGAGCGAATACATAAAAATTTAGAGCGTTTTGATGGGAAATCTGCTTTTTCAACATGGGTATATCGAATTACGGTAAATACGTGTATTGATGAATTGCGGAGAAGAAAAGGGAAACAAACAATTTCTATGGATGAAGAATGGGAGCAGGAAACCAGCTTCGTTACACGTCAGTATGCGGACGAGGGAGAAACACCTGAGCAGTACTATATCGCTAAAGAAGAATACAGGGAAGTGTTAGAAGCCATGGCAAGGCTTTCAAGAGAACATAAAGCTATGGTTATCCTGCGGGATATGGAGGGGTTTTCCTATGGAGAAATTGCAGAAATCACCAAGCTTTCTATGGGAACTGTAAAATCAAGAATTGCCAGGGCAAGAAATCAATTAAAACATGAAATGATTAAAAGAAGGGAACGAAATGGAAAGATGTTCCGTCAAAATAGGGAAAAGGAGGGAAAGCCCCATGAAATGTGAGAAAGCCTTGAAAATGATGTCGCTTTATTTGGATCATGAACTTGACCCAGTTTCTGAAAAAAAATTGCTTGCTCATATTGCAAAATGTAAGAGCTGTAAAAAGGAAATGAAAGAGCTAAAACAGCTTTTAAAGGGGATTGCCGAAGTTCCTTTGATAGATTTACCCATAGGCTACCACGAAGAATTGATGGGGAAAATCAAAAATACTATGTTGGATAATGTGGAAGTTCTTCCCCAAAAGAGAAAAAGCTTGTGGAAGAACTATGGTATCATTGCAGCAGCCTTTCTGCTGGTGATTATGGCTGGGGGTGGTATTGGTAAAATAATGGGTGAAAACCAGAATCGACTGTATTTGAACGAAACAAAAAAAGAAGGTGTGGCTGACGAAGAAAGTACTGAAATTGCTATGCAATCTCTTGTAGAGATGCCGAAGGAAGAAAAGGAGAAAAGCAGTATCCTTGTAAGGGTGGAGCCAAAGGAAGAAGTTGTGCAGAAAAAGACTGCTCAAAAGGCTTCTCCTGTAACGAATCAAAAAACAACAGAAAAAATGACCGATTCTGTGCAGCAGCCTGTACAAGAAACAACGGAACAGGATTTGATGAACAGTGCGGAAATACCAGTACCAAAGGAAGGAAAAAGCAAAGCGAAAGAACCTTTTTGTATGATGGCAGCGTCGCAGGAAAACTACGCTGTGGAAGAAGAACCCTTGATAAAACATCTTTTTGTTGACTTGGTTGTAAAGGATATGGATAAAGCAACAGAAAGCATCTACAAAAAAGCGGTAGAACTGGATGGCAGTGTTCTGGAGCAACTCGGACAAGGTGTCAGAAGCGGAGGAAGTAATATTGTGTTAAAGATTCCTTCTTCTCGGTATGAGGAAGCGGCGGATGTGTTTACACATTTGGGAGTACCTATTACAAAGCAAGAAACCATGGAAATCTCGGAATACCAACAAATCTTAGCAGAGCGTCAGACAGTACAACAGAATGAGCAGGAGCTTCTCTTGCGGATAGAACAAAACCCCTCTGAAAGTTTAAAAAAAGAGTTGGATTCTGTAAGAAAAAATTTGGCAGTTTATGAAAAACAGTTGGAAGCATGGGAGGATAAGGCAGAGTATACTATTATAACAATTCATTTTGCAGAATAATAATAAAATCTTATTTAACAAAATAAAGAAGGAGGAAAATGATATGAAAATGGCAAAAAAGTGTATGGCATTGCTGATGACAGCAGCGATGATAATCGGAGGAAGTTGTGTGGCTTTTGCGGCAGAGGGTACAGTGCAAAAGGGTAGTATTACTGTAAATGGCAAGGGGATTGTCATGGTTGACCCGGACAAAGCGACGATTCGTATGGGTGTGGAAACTACTGATAAAACAGCAAAGCAGGCACAGGACAAAAATGCTGCTATTGTAAAAAAAGCGGTGGAGGCTATGAAGGCATTAGGTGTTGTGGAAAAAGATATTATCACCAGCTACTATTCAGTTTATCCGCAATACAGATATGACGACAAAACAGAACAAAGGGTTCTGACAGGTTATCGTGTTTATAATGCGTTTCAGATTATTACAAAAGATGTGGATCATACAGGAAAATATATCGATGCAGCTGTAAAAGCCGGGGTTACTAATAATGATGGGGTTGATTTTTCTGTGGAGAATCCTGATAAGTATTATGCAAGGGCATTAAAGTTGGCTGTTGAAAATGCTTCTGTCAATGCAAAAACGATTGCAGAAACCTTGGGCAGTAACTTGGGCCATGTCATCAGCGTTACGGAACATTCCAGTAATGCTTCCTATATGCGAGAGGTAGATGTGACGAACAGAAAGATGGAGACCATGGGAGCTGGGGCAGATGGGGCAAGTATTGATATTCGATATGATAAAATTGAAGTTTGTGCCTATATCACAGCAGTTTATGGATATTGATTTAAAAATGGAATAGGAACAGATAGATTAGTATAAAATCAAGTAGGAGGATAATTATTTTTGATTATCCTCCTACTTGATTTTAGTCCGGCGAAAAAAAATCAGTTCTGTTTTTTGCATAGTATTCGTCTACTAAATCTGCCAAGGTAGTATGATCGACGATTTCATCCACAGCATCTTTTATTTTTTGCCACAAGGAAAGAGAAGCGCAAAAATCCGTTCTGGGGCAGGTACTGTTATCCAGACAATCTACAGGGGAAAGAGAGCCTTCCAATACCCGTAGAATGGCACCTACAGTAATTTGACTGGGTTCCTTTGTCAAAGAATAGCCACCCTGGGCACCACGGAAGCTCATGGTCAGCCCTGCTTTTGTCAAAGGATTGATAATCTGCTCCAGATATTTTTCGGAAATATCCTGCTGTTTTGCAATGACATTTAAGGGGATATGCCCCTTTTGGTATTCTAACGCAAGGCAAAGCATAAGACGAAGTCCATAACGTCCTCTTGTTGATATTTTCAATGGTAGCCACCTCTGTTTTGATAAAATAAAAGAAATGAAATTCCTCTTTGTATTGTATTCTATCATAGATTATAAATCATATCAATACAATAGGAATTATTCCTTGTCCCAATCCTTGCAGATATCCACCCATTTTTCACATTTGCCATAGGTAAAAAGTTCGTCACAGGTCAGTTCGATAGCAGAATTACTGCTGCCAGCGGCAGGGAAAACAGAATCAAAGCGTTTCAGTGAAATATCTGCATATGTTTTTATATCTTCCGGCAAGGCAAAGGGGCAGACGCCCCCAACAGCGTGACCTGTCATAGTAAGTGTTTCATCGGGAGAGAGCATTTTTGCTTTCATGCCAAACTCTGCTTTAAATTTCTTATTATCGATTTTTGCATCTCCGGCAACGGCAATAACGATTCCGCTTTCACCCGATTTTAAAGCTAGTGTTTTTGTGATGCGGGCGGGAATTACGTGTGCCGCTTCTGCTGCCAAATCAACAGTGGCACTGGAAGTTTCAAATTCCACGACATCTTCT
>CAZCDP010000007.1:3280-19775 GCA_964497675.1 uncultured Candidatus Epulonipiscium sp. | reverse complement strand
TCCATTTTCTAACATCTTCTTCACGATTAAATTTTTTTAGATAGGCTTTCACTTTTTCGATAGACATAGCTTGCACTCCTTCGTTTCGTTAGTAATTGTTCCGTCTATCATAGCAAAAAAACACTTTTTTTTCAATACTATGCAAAGAGTGGCATAAAAACTGACAAAAATACTGTTTGAAATGCTTTTTTTCCAGTATAATAAAGAAGAAACGAAGGGGCTGTAGGCAAAAATATTTATAATTGTGGGTGCTGCCCACATTCCCACGAAAGCTACTTGGGTTAGGAATGACTAGACCATGAAAACAGGTGTTGCATTGGTGAAGAGGAAAACTACGCTACAAAGGTAAACAAATGGGAAGCTTCTTTTTTTAGTTATAAAATACGAAAGGATAAGAGGGCTATGCTGAAAATTATTATTTTGTTTATTGTGGGGCTTTTATTTATTATAAAAGGCGGTGACTGGTTTGTCGATGCAGCTGGGTATATTGCCGAAGCGACGGGTATTCCCAAGTTTATTATCGGAGCAACCATTGTGAGCCTAGCTACCACATTGCCAGAACAGCTGGTTTCTGTACTAGCAGTTTTGGGCGGTTCCAATGACTTGGGTATTGGCAATGCAGTCGGCTCTGTCAGTTGTAATATAGGTATTGCTTTGGCTATCTCTGTCCTTATTTTACCGTCAGCTATCAATAGAAAAGATTTTGTACCAAAGGGAATTTTGATGCTTTTGTCAGCCATATTGCTTTGGATTTTCTGCTATGACCGTGTACTTATGCCCAGGGAGGGTATTCTTTTATTTCTTTGTCTGCTTATTTTTATCGCCTTGAATATCAAAGGCGTCAAGGATTCCCAGTCGGAGGATTTTGACAAACAAAAACGTCCTATCAATGTAAAGCTGACCACGATTAATATTTTTAAATTTGTGATTGGTGCTTTGGGTATTGTGATGGGAGCAAGGCTTTTGGTAGACAATGGCACATTGCTGGCAAGAAATTTGGGTGTTTCGGAAGCAGTTATCGGGCTTACATTAATTGCCATCGGTACTTCTTTGCCAGAAATCGTAACAACGATTACTTCTGTTGTTAAGAAAGAAAGCGGAATGTCTGTGGGTAATATCGTAGGTGCTAATATCATTAATATAACACTGATTCTTTCTGTTTGCTCTTTTCTTTCGAGGAAAGGTTTGTCAGTAGGAACGAATACGGTTACCAGGGATATTCCAGTTGCCATTCTGCTAATCATCCTTGCGGTGGTTCCCACAGCTATAAAGGGACGGTTTATGTGCTGGCAGGGAGTTACCCTTGCAGGTGTGTATGTAGCCTACCTGATTGCCATGGTATGCTTGATATAAAAACTTAAATCTGCTGTTAAAATAGATTGAACTGCATATCATTCTGTGATAAAAAATGTGACAGTAAAAAAAGGATAAGTTATAATTAGTATATTTGAAATGATAAATGGTTTGTTATTTGTAGATGCTTCTGACCATGC
This sequence comes from uncultured Candidatus Epulonipiscium sp., assembly GCA_964497675.1. GTDB lineage: Bacteria > Bacillota > Clostridia > Lachnospirales > Anaerotignaceae > CAZCDP01. Next base: position 18,282 of record CAZCDP010000007.1, on the reverse strand, counting down.
GAGGGAGCGTTTGCAATAATAATAAGATGAAGCTGTAATACATTCCCGTGTGTATGGCTTCATTTTTGTTTTAAGAAAAATGTAATAAATAAAAGGAATCTTTTGTCATAAAACTATGATAAACTTATAATAGATTATTCTATTGAAATTTTTTGAAACAAAAACGGAAACAACTGTGTCAAATAAAGAAAGGAAGGGGGGCTTAATTTTTGGCGGAGGATGTCATCAAACTCAAAGGAGTGAAAAAGTTATACCTTATGGGGGAAGAGAAGATAGCGGCAGTTAATAATGTTAGCCTAAATATTGCCCAGGGGGAAATTTGTTGTTTGTTGGGTAAGTCGGGTTCCGGAAAATCTACGCTGTTAAATTTGATTGCGGGACTGGAAAAACCCACAAAGGGTACGATTATTTTTAACAAAAGGTATATTGAACGAATGAATGAGGATCAACTGGCAAGGTTCCGTCAGCAGTACGTTGGATTTGTTTTTCAATCCTATAATCTGCTTTCGACTTTAACAGCACTGGAAAATGTGACACTTCCACTGATTTTTAGGAAGGTTTCTGTGAAAGAGAGGACAGAACGTGCAATGGATATGCTTCGAGCCGTTGGGCTTGCGGATCGGGCGAATCACAAGCCGTCGGAAATGAGCGGTGGTCAGCAGCAGAGGGTCAGTATTGCAAGAGCATTTATCAACAGCCCACAGGTGGTGTTTGCTGATGAGCCTACGGGAAATTTGGATACAAAAACAACCTATGAAATGATGGATTTAATTACGGGATTAGCGGAAAAAAACAATCAAACGTTGATTATTGTTACCCATGACCTGGAAATATCAGAGTATGCGGATCGGATTATTCATTTGTCCGATGGCAAAATAGATAAAATAGAAAAAAATAACAGAAGACGTATCATTGCACAAGAAGGTGAGGTAGTTTCATGAGAAAAAATGTTTGGAGAATGTTTTTTACAATATTGATTGTTTTGCAGATGGTATTTGGTCAGGCATTTTCTGCCATGGCAGCTTTAGATGAGAATGGAGATCAGGTTAGCCCCAGTCAGGTTGTTCCGGAAATTCTTTTGATTAATGGTCCTGTGTTTGAAGTAAAATCCGGGCAGGTGAATAAGCTGGAGGTTAAAATCAAAAACACAAGCTCTTTTGGTGCAAAATCTCTTGTGATTCGACCAACCTTTCCAGATATTAATGATACACCTTTCGGTATTACCTTTGAGGACGGAACAAACAAGGTCACGGCTATTTCACCCCGAAGTGAAACGACAATAAAGCTCGTTGTGAACATGGATAAAACAGCAGCAACAAAGAATTATCCTGTTACCCTGAATTATACATATTTTAATGAATACAGTGTGAAGTTTACAGGAACGGATACCCTCTATTTAAAAGTAAACAACACTTCCGCAGAGCCTGACTTTGTTTTGGAGGGTATTAAACTCACTCCGCAGAATATGAAACCGGGAGATGTATCCCAGATTAGTGGATATATTACGAATAATGGTTTTATCAATATGCATGATGTAGAAATGAGTCTGGATGGTCTTGAACCGGAAGGTATCAGCCTCAGCAATGGCATGAACAGCAAGCGTATTTCAAAAGTCGGTGCGGGCAGCAGCAGTACTTTTGCTTTTTCTATTGTTGCAGGCAGTGATATGAAAGCCGGTAATTATCCGATTACGTTTAAGATGAAATATAAGGATGATTCAGGCAAGGCGTATGAAAGAACACAGCAGTATTATGTCAATGTGGGTGGGGTGTCAGGGAAAAAGCCTACCCTTGAAATCAAAAATATGCATGAGCCAAAGGGAACCTATGGTGTCAATCGGAATTTTACCATCCAGTTTGACTTGTTTAATCTGGGGGAAAGTGAGGCCAAAAATATCAAGGTAACAGCCGTAGGAATTGGCGAGGGGGCGGTTGTTCCAAAATCCTCCAGCATAAAAGATTTGAAGTCCTTGAAGCCTGGGGAGAGGAAACATTTTTCCTTTATTTTTGCAGGAACTGCTGCTGCGAAATCTCAGAACTATCCTGTTGAGTTTACAGTGGAATATGATAACGGCGGCAGTGCAGTAACGTCCTTCAAACAGTATGCAGGTGTTAATATTTCCAATCCTGTTGCGGAGGATGGAAAGGACGGGAAAACAAGCAAACCAAAGATTATTGTAAGCGATTACAAATGTGACCCTCTTATTGTTATGGCAGGAAAAGAATTTGATTTGCACATGACATTGATGAATACTCATAAAGAAAAGGCTGTGAAAAATATCAAAATGTTTCTGACATTATCGGAAGAAACAGCTTCTGATAGTGTCAAAACAGGAAATATTTTTACACCAGTAGATAGTAGCAATACCTTTTACTTTGATTCTATTCCATCTAAAGGAACGGTACAGAAAGCATTGCGCCTTTTCGTTGTGCCAGATGCACAGCCAAAGACCTATACTTTGACTGTGAATTTTGAATACGAAGATGCTGCGGGGAATGAATACACAGCAAAAGAACTCTTGGGAATCAATGTGAAACAAGTAACTCAGCTGGAAATTGATGATTTTGCACTGCCGGAAACAGCAGAACTGGGAATGCCTGTAACTGTTTCCTTTGGGTATTTTAATACAGGAAAAGTTGTATTAAACAACCTAATGATTAAAATCGAAGGTGATGTGGATACACCAAATAAGAGCACGTATATCGGGAATTTGGACTCCGGTGCCAGCGATTATTTTGAAGCTGAATTTACGGCAAATGCTTTGGGGAAGGTACCTGTCAGCATAGTGATTACTTATGACGACCCTAGCGGTGAACCGGTTGAAGAAAAAAGAGAGTTTACTATCAACGTAGTTGAGCCGACCCCCATGGAAGGCGAGGAAGGCATGGAAGGGGAAGAAAAGTCGGAGAGTGATATTAGCAAAAAGCAAATTATCAGCATAATTGCTTTAATTGTAGGCGTCGGTGTTTTGGTCGCAGTTGTTGTCAAGAAGAAAAAAGGCCGGTCTGAGGATGCATTTTTGGTAGTGGATGATGAGTTAACTGAGGAAGGTTTGGATGCCAATGAGCACAACTGATATGATTAAGATGGCCCTTAGAAACCTTTGGAAACGGAAGCTAAGAACATTCCTGACCATTCTTGGCGTTGTGATTGGTACGGCTTCTATTGTGGTTATGGTTTCTATCGGTATTGGTATGAATGAAAGTTTTAAACAACAGGTGGAGGAATGGGGCAGTCTTCAAGTTATCAATGTGAATGCACCGGGCGGAGGACGTCACGGCGGGATGATGGAAGCAGCGATGAGTGACGGCGGTAGTGCTTCGAAGGCAAGGAAAGAAGTGGTTTTAAACACAACTACAATAGAGGAGTTCAAGAAAATTCCCGGTGTAGATGCTGCAACTCCTGTTATATCGGAATACCTTTATTTGTCCTGCGGGAAATATATGACGGATGCACAGGTTTATGGCATCTATCCAGATAGTATGGAAGCTATGGGATACAAAGCGGAACAGGGACGTGTTTTAGAAGAAGGCGATTCCAAACATATCGTATTGGGCGGTTCTGTGGCAACGAGTTTTTATAATCCAAAATTAAACTGGCAAATGCGTTATAACAGTCCGCCGCCGGAAGTAGATGTTATGAATGAAAAAGCGGTTGTTACATATGATGGTAATTTTGGCACGAGAAATGCCGATAAAAAAATTAAACCAATTAAAGTACAGGTTGTGGGCGTTATGTCTGAAAGCGGCGATGATAGTTATTCTATGTTCATGCCTTTGAAAGAAGTGGAAAAAATCACAGCGGAGCGGGAAAAAATGGAGCAGTCGCAGGAGGGAAACATTTCCTCCAACAACAAACAGAAAAAGAAAAAAGGCGTTTATGAGCGTGCTAAGGTCAAGGTTTCCAAAATGGAACAGGTAAAAGAGATTCAAGAGGAAATCAAGGCTATGGGTTACGAAGCGTACAGCTTGACAGATGAATTGGAAACCATGAAGGAAACAACAAAAATGCTTCGTATGATGTTGGGTGCCATCGGTGCGATTTCCTTGATTGTTGCGGCTATTGGTATTACAAATACTATGGTAATGGCAATTTATGAAAGAACAAGAGAAATTGGCGTTATGAAAGTAATTGGTGCTTCTCTTATGGACATTAAAAAATTGTTTTTGACAGAAGCGGCATTCATTGGATTTGCCGGAGGCGCCGTAGGCGTATTGATTAGCTTGGGCGCATCCAAAGTTGTCAATATTGTTGCTCTACAGCAGGAGAGTGATATGTTGTCGTCAATTCCTCTTTGGCTTTGTGCTGCATCATTGGCCTTTGCTACATTCATTGGAATTGCATCAGGCTATCTTCCGGCGCAGAGAGCTATGAAGCTCAGTGCACTTTCTGCTATTAAAACTGAGTAAACGTATAAAATTTTATAAACAAGGAAACAAATAGTGCAAAAGCAGTACTTGTTTGATGGCATTCTGTGATACAAAAGAACTCTATGATACATTTACTATACAAAGTTTGAAAAGAAGACATCAAGAGTTTGTATCAGGAAATAGATGAAACCCTTGTTTCTTACGAATGGTTTCTAGGCTTAAAGAAAGGAAAAACCTCCGATATTTTGATTCCGGAGGTTTTTTGCGCATAAATTAACAAAGAATGCAGACAGGGGTAAAAAGGGATAATCAGAGTTTGTACGCATATATATGTATAAAGGTTTTGAAAAAAAGAGCCGGAAAAATCAAATTTACTAAAAATTAAGAAATTGGGAACACTATTGAAAACAACATGAACAATAGAAAGGAATTCATTATTTTTGAAAAAAATGGTAAGTTAGATTATTAATTAACGAGGTATTTCCAATATATGACAAAAAAGGTAGGCTTATATGGTTTTTGAAGGAAAATTTTTGAAAAATAAAAATAAATTTTTAACAATATAGGTTGCATTAAAAATATAAAGATGTTATAATTAATAAAAATGATGGTGTAGCGTTTTTTAGAACCTTCACACATTTAGTGAAATACAACACTTAATATTGAAGAATATAGTTTTTTGTGTCGTATTTTACAAATTTTTATTGGAATACTGGGTTAAAAGTTCGGCAATAGTGTAGGTATCTATATTTACAGGAATATGGAACTTACTTTGTGATATTGCAATAAGTATTTGCATAAAAGTTTTTTTTGAATATGTATTTATCGTATTAGTTAAAAATCCAAAATAAAGGGGGTTTTGCAATGTTTACAATGGGAATTGATGTCGGCTCAGCATCATCTAAAGTTGTTATCCTTGAAGACGGAAGCCGCATCGTTGCCGCAGAGGTAGTTCAGGTAGGAACCGGATCTTCAGGCCCGCAAAAAGTGTTGGAAATGGCTTATCAATCAAGTGGGCTGACAAGAGCAGACATGGAAAGAGTTGTTGCAACCGGTTATGGGCGTTTTGCTTTTGAGGATGCTGATAAGCAAATTAGTGAAATTAGCTGTCATGCGAAAGGAATTTTTCATTTGATACCCACTGCACGTACCATCATTGATATTGGTGGTCAGGATGCTAAGGCAATCAGACTTGATAGCCGTGGCGCCGTAAGGCAGTTTTTTATGAATGATAAATGCGCGGCAGGTACAGGGAGATTCCTTGACGTAATGGCAAGGGTTCTTGAAACTACTGTTGATGAAATGGCTGAATGTGACGCACAAGCGGAGGAAATTGCTTCTATCAGCAGTACTTGTACTGTATTCGCAGAATCAGAGGTTATTTCTCAGCTATCCAAGGGTGTTGCAAAAAACAACATCATTAAGGGTGTTCATCAGTCTGTTGCAAGCAAGGCTTGTGGTCTTGCTTATAGAGGCGGACTGGAGGACGATGTAGTTATGACTGGCGGTGTCGCAAAAAATGCCGGCGTTGTAAGAGCAGTGGGCAGAGAATTAAAAAGAAAAATAATTGTGGCACCAAATCCACAAACCACAGGGGCACTCGGTGCAGCTTTATTTGCATACGAGGAAGCAAAAAAAATGAAGAAAGAGGGATTAGAATGAGTGTAACAGAAGGCATGAAAGCAAAAGAATTGTTAGCGTACTATCAAGCGAAAGCTGATCAGGATGCAAGAGACGCAAAAGCGAGAGGCGACTTAGTCTGTTGGTCTGCATCTGTAGCTCCATCTGAATTTTGTGTAACAATGGGTATTGCTATGATTTACCCAGAAACACATGCTGCTGGTATTGGTGCTAAAAAAGGTGCTCTTGACATGCTTGAAGTAGCAGACAGAAAAGGCTACTCCATCGACTGCTGTTCTTATGGTAGAGTTAACATGGGTTACATGGAGCTCTTAAAAGAACAGGCTACCACAGGCGTAACTCCAGAAGCACTTGCAAACTCTCCTGCATCTAAAGTTCCCCTTCCAGACCTTGTAATCACATGTAACAATATTTGTAATACATTATTGAAATGGTATGAAAACCTTGCAGCTGAATTAGACATTCCTTGCATCGTTATCGACGTTCCTTTCAACCATACAATGCCTATTCCTGAATATGCAAAACAATATATTGCTGATCAGTTCAGAAATGCAATTTCTCAGTTAGAAGTTATCTGTGGAAAACCTTTTGATTACAAGAGATTCCAGGAAGTAAAAGAACAGACACAGCGTTCCGTATACCACTGGAACAGAATCGCTGCTATGTCATCTTACAAACCATCTCCACTTAACTGCTTTGATTTATTCAACTACATGGCACTTATCGTTGCTTGTAGAAGTTTGGATTACGCTGAAAACACATTCAAGAAATTTGCTGATGAGTTGGAAGATAATCTTAAAGCAGGCATTTTCGCATTCAAAGGTGCTGAAAAAACACGTGTTACTTGGGAAGGTATCGCTGTATGGCCTTACTTAGGACATACCTTTAAATCTTTAAAAACTTTAGGTTCTATTATGACAGGTTCTGCTTACCCAGGTCTTTGGAATCTTTCCTATGACGCTCATGATGAGTCTTTACACTCAATGGCAGAAGCTTATACAAGAATCTACATAAACACATGTCTTGAAAATAAAGTTAACGTTCTTCTTAATGTCGTTAACGGCGGAAAATGCGATGGTATTGTTTATCACCTCAACAGAAGCTGTAAACTTATGAGCTTCCTTAATGTTGAAACAGCAGAAATTATTAAAGAAAAAACAGGTCTGCCTTTTGTACAGTTTGACGGTGACCAGACAGATCCTCGTAACTTCGCACCAGCACAGTTCGATACACGTGTTCAGGCTTTAGCAGAAATGATGGAAGCCAATATGGCAGCAGAATAAGGGGGAGAATAACAATGAGTAAAGTTGAAACAATTTTAAGCCAATTTGCAGAAATTGCAGCAAATCCTAAAAAAGCAATGGATGATTACAAAGCAGAAACAGGTAAAGGAGCTATTGGTATCTTACCTTTATATGCTCCAGAAGAATTAATTCATGCTACAGGTTACCTTCCAATGGGTATCTGGGGCGGACAGAAACAGATTACAAAAGCTCGTACTTACCTTCCAGCATTCGGATGTTCAATCATGCAGCAGGTTATGGAATTACAGTGTGCAGGTGCTTATGATGATTTAGCAGCAGTTCTTATTTCTGTACCTTGTGATACATTAAAATGTTTAAGCCAGAAATGGAAAGGCACATCACCTACAATCGTGTTTACACATCCTCAGAACAGAGGCCTTGAAGCTGCTAATAAATTCTTAGTAGAAGAATATAAACTGATCAAAACAAGATTAGAAGAAATCGTTGGCGCTCCTATTTCAAACGCTGCTATCGAAGATTCTATCAAAGTTTACAACGAAAACCGTGCAATTATGCGTGAATTCGTTAAAGTAGCTGCTGATTATCCTCAGGTTATCGATCCAGTTGCTCGTCATGCTGTTTTCAAAGCTAGAATGTTTATGGAAAAATCCAAACATACAGCATTGGTTAAAGAACTTCTTGCAGAAATCAAAGCTATGCCAGTTGAAGCTTGGACAGGCAAAAAAGTTATCTTAACAGGTATCATGGCTGAGCCAAACGAATTACTTGATATCTTCAAAGAATTCGGTATTGCAGTTGTTGATGATGACCTTGCTCAGGAATCCAGACAGATTCGTATTGACGTTCTTGATGGAGAAGATGGTCCTTTATACAGAATTGCAAAAGCATGGCAGCAGATGTATGGTTGTGCTGTTGCAACTGATACAAAGAAGGGCCGTGGCAAAATGCTCATCAACAAAGTTGTGCAGACAGGTGCTGACGCAGTTATCGTTTGTATGATGAAATTCTGTGACCCTGAAGAGTGGGATTACCCAGTATACTACAGAGAGTTTGAAGAAAAAGGAATTAAGAGCCTCATGATTGAAGTTGACCAAGAAGCTACATCTTTTGAACAGGCTAAAACAAGAATTCAGAGCTTTGTAGAAATGCTTTAATTCTTACTTTCGAATAGATTTTTCAAGCTAACTGAAAGATAAATTTTAAGGCTCTAAAGTAAAGATGGATTTCCAACTTATTTTAGAGCCTTTTTAAACTAACAAAACAATTTTATAGGAGGCTTTTAACTATGAGAAAAGTGAAAATTATCACTGCTCAAGAAGCGGCTATGCTCATTAAAGATGGCGATACCGTTACTACTAGCGGCTTCGTTGCAAGTTCAATTCCAGAAGCTTTAAATAAGGCAGTTGAAAAAAGATTTTTAGAAACAGGTTCCCCTAAAAACATTACATACATGTATGCAGGTTCTCAAGGAAACAAAGATGGTCGTGGTGCAGAACATTGGGCACACGAAGGTCTGTTAAAAAGATACATTGCTGGTCACTGGGCTACTGTACCTGCATTGGCAAAAATGGCATTAGAAAACAAAATGGAAGCTTACAATGTATCTCAAGGTGCTTTGTGCCATCTTTTTAGAGATATTGCTGGACACAAACCAGGTTGTTTTACAAAAGTTGGTCTTGGTACATTTATCGACCCTAGAAATGGCGGGGGTAAAGTAAATGATATCACAACAGAAGACATCATTGAATTAGTAACAATTAAAGGACAAGAATATCTTTTCTACCCAGCATTTCCTATCAATGTTGCTATGATTCGTGGCACATATGCTGATGAAAGCGGTAATATTACTTTTGAAAAAGAAGTTGCTTCATTGGAGGGAACTTCTGTTGCACAGGCAACCAAAAACAGCGGCGGTATTGTTATAATTCAGGTTGAAAAAGTTGTAAAGGCTGGTACTTTAGACCCTAGAATGGTAAAAGTTCCTGGTATCTATGTTGACTACGTTGTTGTTGCAGACTCAGCAGACCATCAGCAGTCCCTTGATTGCGAATATGATCCTACTTTGTCAGGCGAAAAACGTGCACCAGAAATTGCTCCTGCTCCATTGCCATTGAGTGCAAAGAAAATTATCGGCAGACGTGGTGCTTTGGAATTGGAAAAAGACGTTGCTGTTAACTTAGGTGTAGGCGCTCCTGAATTTGTTGCATCTGTAGCAAGTGAAGAAGGCATTGGCGATTACATGACACTGACAGTCGAAGGTGGTCCTGTAGGTGGTATTCCTCAGGGTGGCGTAAGATTCGGTGCAACAGTGAATGCAGATGCTATCTTAGATCAGGGTTATCAGTTCGACTTCTATGATGGCGGCGGTTTAGACCTTGCATACCTCGGCTTAGCAGAATGTGACGAAAAAGGTAACATTAATGTTAGTAGATTCGGTCCTAAAATTGCTGGTTGTGGCGGTTTTATCAACATCACACAGAATACTCATAAAGTATTTTTCTGCGGTACTTTCACAGCAGGCGGCTTAAAAGTTAAGGTAGTTGACGGCAAAGTTATTATTGCTCAGGAAGGTAAACAGAAAAAATTCATTAAACAAGTTGGTCAGATTACATTTAATGGCGACGTTGCTCTTAAAAACAAACAGCAGATAATGTATATCACAGAAAGATGCGTATTTATGCTGAAAGAAGATGGTTTACATCTGACAGAAATCGCACCTGGTATTGACCTTCAGACACAGATTTTGGATATGATGGAATTTGAACCAAAGATTGACAAAGTTGACGGCAAGATCAAATTGATGGAAGCTCGTCTTTTTGCAGATGCATTAATGGGATTGAAATAATTTTCGAGCCTTTAAAGCATAAATAAAAGTGTGTAAGTCCCTATTTTCAGGTAATGAAAATGGGGGCTTTTTTTGGCTCTATGTCAATGGTTGGGATGGGATTCATTTTCAATCTTACCCTTAAATATTTTTCTGGTACCGTGGTACCGTCAAGAGTTTTCCGCAAATTAGTATTTAGTTGTTTGGTAGAAAAACAGCTAACCGGCAATAGAATCTGATTCATTAGAATCAAGGTTTTCTAAATGCTTCATGTTCATGTTGACCCATTGTGTGCCTACGATATGGCATAAATGGGTGCAACCTAGCATTAAAGGGGAGTTTCCATCAGGGAAAGTGCCAATGACTCTGGTTCGTCTAGGAATTTCTTTGTTCAGTCGTACAATCACATCGTTGGTACGAATTCTTGTCCAATGTTCATACGGAAAAACCATGTAGGTAAGCGTTTCTTCAATGCAGTCCTCTAGCTTTTTAGCAGTCTTTTTGAGTTTCATAGCCTTGATGTCTTCTATAACGGATTTTGCCTTTTCACGGGCAGCAGCCATGCTTTCCTGTGCATGAATAGCTTTGAGCATTTTTCCCACCAGTTTCATTTTTGAACGCGGTGTGGCAGAGAAGATATTGCGATAAAAATGGACAGCGCAGTGGGGGATACTCCCATGCCTTAGGTTATTTAAGCCCTGTTCAATATGGAATCGAACAAGGCTTTCCGTAAGATGGTTATTAAATTTGTCTACATTGGGTTTACAACTTCACAAAGCTGGTGGTCATGATTTCTCATCTGGTCAATGATGAGGGAAATTTCCAACTGTAATGCAGGCTTTTGTTAGCTGTGCAGTTACGCTTACTGAATAATGGTTACTATAAAAGTTCAAGAGAGGAAATATATGTTCTTTATTTGCTACGATATATTTGGGGGGAAGATTATTTAGTGCTAATGCGGTTGTATCTGCAATGCACCGTGGGCAAGTGCAGATTCCCAGTTTTTTAAGAAATTCTTCAGCACGGTCTTTTACAATTTCCTCCAGAACATTGACATAACAATAATCCACATTGTTAGCACACCCAGTTTTATCACATGATATATCGGGACAATGCTTTAGGGCATTATCACTAGAAGGCGTATCTGATACACATAAGGGTTCAGAATTTTCTTTTGTTTCTGTATAAGTAGTTGATATGTGGGGAAGTATACTTTTTTCTGAATCAAGGTCTGTTACGTCTATAGGTGTTTCTGCACTTGGTAGTTCATCGGTGGTGGGATTCACCAAGTGTGCTTTTTCTATATTTAAATGCTGTTCTGGTAAATCATTTAGCACGTTATCAGCAGGTGATTTTTCTTGTGTATCTACATTTTCTAAAATAGGTGGTTCTTTTATTTCGTTTGCATATGGCAGACTATCCATGGTATTTTCGGAATTCTCACTGGTAGCTTCCATGGATTCATCTGTAAGTTTCATGAGGTTTTCTTTGATTTTAAGAGAAATAGAACCATCTTCATGTAAATCAACTCCAACAACTGACGTATCTGTTTTGTTATTATTATCAAAAAAAGAAGCTGCTGCTTCGTTGTGTTCATGGACTTCTTCATTGGTTTTGTTTTTAGTGATAAGGTTTAAAACATGAGCGGTCTTATTGCTTTTACGAGCCATAGACAAAATTCCTTCTTTCTTAAAACGTTAGTACAGGGTTGTAATATGATTCTCATTAAATATCTTTATTTATAATTTCTTCTGTTAAATCAAGATAGTCTAAAGCTGGTTTAGATTTTGCTGCATAGGAAAGGATACTTTTGCCATGGGCAGGTGCCTCGGCTACAGAAACACTTGACCTAATTTTAACCTGAAAGACACAGGAATTAAGCTGCTTAGCAATTTCTTCTGCCATTTCTTCCACTTCCTTTGCGAGATTTATACGTTTATTATATTTTGTTAAAAGAATCCCCAAGACAGAAAGGTTGGGATTATAAAATTTTTTAACTGTATCAATGGTTTCTTTTAATTGACTTACACCAAGGAGGCTTAAAATTTCAGGTACCATGGGTATAATCAGTGCGTTGGAAACTACATAAGCATTGACTGTGAGAATGTTTAAAGAAGGTGGTGTATCAATAACGATATAGTCGTATTTATTTTTAATTGACGAAAGTGCATTTTTCAAAAGGAATTCTCTGCCGGCACGATTAAATTCCAGTTCTGCACTACTTAAAAGTATATTGGAAGGAATAATATCTATGCCTCCAATTGTGTGGATTGCTTGTTCAATAGGAACAATTCCTTTAAAAACTTCATAAATAGTAGTTGTACTGTCAATGTCTAATCCCAGACTAAAGCCTAAATTCCCCTGAGGGTCTAAATCAATACCCAACACTTTTTTATTATGTAACGCCAAACCAGCTAGTAAAGCGCTAGATGTTGTGGTTTTTCCAACTCCGCCTTTTTGGTTTGTTAATGCGATAATATTTGTCAAGAAAATCCCTCCATTCGTAAATCTGTTTGGAAAAAGTATTAATAAAAGTATACTATATGTCGAAGAATAAGTATAGGGATAAAGAGAAAAATCTGTTTTTGTAGAAACAAGTTGAATTTTGCAGCTGATAAATAATAAAATATTCAGATAACATTTTAAGAGAAAGGAGTTTTATTATGTCATCAATAGGTGGGATTAGCAGCTCAACAAGTAGGAGTATTTACGGGAGTCAAAGAAAGGGAATTAGCGGCCTTGCAAGTGGTATGGACACAGATGCAATGATAGATGGAATGACGGCTCGTACGAGGGCCAAAATTGAAAAACAGCTTCAAAGCAAACAGATTTTAAGCTGGAAAACGGATGCTTACCGATCCGTTAGTTCAAAGTTAATTGAGTTTGCAAACAAATACAATTCTTATACATCAAGTACGAACTTAAGCAGCGAAAGTTTTTTTGAACAAAATCTTGTTACTGCTTTGGGTGAAAATAGCAAATATATAGAAGTGTCCGGTTCTTCTCCCTCCGCAGGAAGTCTTTCTGTTTTGGGGGTAAAAAATCTGGCAACAGATGCTAGGCTTACTACCAAAAACTCGGCATCCTCTCAGGTATTATCGACTGGGGTAATCGAGACTGGGGATAAGGAAATGAGTACATTAGCAGGTAAAAGCATTTATGTTACCCATGGGGTTGATACGTATACTGTGACTTTTGATGAAAGCACTATATATAGTGATGCTAACGAGGTTGCCGCGGCTTTCAATAACGCACTCAAAAAAGCAAAGAATGCCGATGGAACAGAAGTAGACATGACCTCCAAAATAGCGATTACAAGTGCTGATGGAATGCTTAAAATTAATTCAAAGGATACCAATACTATAAGGCTTAAGGGCGGGAATGCCAACGCCTTAGAAGCATTGGGTCTTAGCGAGAGCATTGATACAGCACCGGACAGTGACGGGTTCATTACGGGACAGCTTATCGATCCTAGCAAGCTCAAAGAAGTTCAAAGTTTAAAGGATAGGATTTCAGGAAAATCTATGACATTTACATATAATGGAACTACTAAAAACATCAAACTTCCAACAGCGGAGGACCTTGGCGGACAACCATTGACAGTTGAAAATTTAAGTGCTCATATCCAAAAGGAATTGGATATCCAGTTTGGAAAAGGAAGAATACAGGTTGGGTCGGCAGATGGCAAGCTTTCTTTCAAGACAATCCTTCCTGATAATTCAGATGATGGTTCCTCAGTACTCAAAATTAAAGCAGCGGATAGCGGTATTTTAGGAAAATTGGGGGTTTTCGGAATAGAATGGGGAAGTTCAAACAGACTGAACTTAAACTGTTCTCTAAAGGATTCTGGATTGAAAGGCTTTACATCAATAAGTGAACCTTATGCGCTTGAAATAAATGGGGTTAAAATTGAAGGCAAAGAGGTAAATGGGGCGATTGTACCGTTTGACGAAAATACAACAATTAATGAGATTATCAGTGCTGTAAATGGAAACAAAGAGGCAGGAGTAAATATTTCTTATCTGGAGTCGATTGATAAATTCACTGTTACGGCAACTGCCAAGGGAGCATCCGGAAGTGTAAATATTTCTGGAAATTTGGGTGATATGCTTTTTGGTATTGAAAGTGCAGATCCTAGTCTATCGAATCGTATTGTTACAGATGGAAAGGATGCAGTAATTATGGTAGACTATGACGGAGAGGGGGGACAAGCTCCTGTTGAGATTACAAGAGGCTCCAATTCCTTTAATCTTGATGGATTGGATATAACGGTGAATAGAGCATTTGGCTATCAGGGCGATGCCATAGACCCTGTTGCTATGCCTGTAAAATTTGAAGCGAAGGCCAATGCGGATAAGATTGTCAATGCTGTTAAGGATATGGTAAAAGATTATAATGAAATCGTTGATTTGGTCAATAAAGAGGTTTCAACAAAAAGAAACCGAGAGTATTTTCCTCTTACAGAAGAGCAAAAAAGTAATATGTCCGAAAAAGAAATTGAAGCATGGGAGAAAAAAGCGAAGGAAGGATTGCTTTTTGGAGATAGTGATCTAAACAATCTTGTCGGAGATTTACGTTTTGCATTTCTTAGTATTGGCAAGGACGGAACTACCTTAAAAGATATAGGAATCACGACTTCTACAGATTGGAAGGAAAATGGGAAAATTTCTTTAGATGAAGATAAACTTCGTGCAGCAATCAAAGAAAAGCCTAATGATTTGAAAGCACTTTTTATAGAACCACTGGAAACAAAGGGGAATTTATTAAGCGGTGGAGTTATGTCCAAGCTGAAGGGGAATCCTAATGTTGTAGCATATGAAGATTATCAGGTAGTTGAGCATGAAAATGAGTTAGGATGGGATATTCTGATAAGAATGGAGCTTCTAACAGCCATACCTGACG
>CAZCDP010000007.1:0-3270 GCA_964497675.1 uncultured Candidatus Epulonipiscium sp. | reverse complement strand
AGTTAAAGGCATTTTAGTAGAAAAAGCAGGTTCACCCAGTTCACCCCTTTCTATGCTTAAAAATAAATTATTTAAGCAAATGAACGACATTGATGACATAGTGGAAAACCTAAAACGTACTTTAAAAAAAGAAGAAGATCGTTACCAAAGACAGTTTACTGCATTGGAGAAGGTTGTATCTCAAATGAACGCACAGAGTGGCTGGCTCTCACAGCAGTTCGGCGGTTAATGATGATGGAAAGGCAGGTTTGCAAAAATGATGAATTCTTATGGGTATCAGCAGTATAAGCAGCAATCTGTAAATACGATGACAAAAGGCGAAATGCTTGTACTTTTATATGATGAGGCTATTAAAAGGCTTACAAGGGCCGAAATGGCACTAAAGAATGGCGATTATGTCCTTTTTGATGAATCTGTCATAAGGGTAAAGGATATTTTTAGATATCTTTCAGACACGCTGGATAAAAAATATCCTATTAGCAATGACCTTATAAGACTATATGATTTTTTTGCGTATGAGTTTGCAAGGCTTCATGCAGGTAGGAATATTGATGTAATAAATGAAATAAAACCAATGATTGCAGAGCTTAGAGATACATTTAAGGAAGCAGAAAAAAAGACTCATTAGTATATGTTTTACATTTGGCTGATGGAAGGTAATATGAGTTTTAATATTACCTTCCATCAGTTTTATAAGGAGGAGAAAACGGTTGGATCGTAACAAAAAAATGTTGGATTTCATAGTATATTTGCAGAAAAAATATAATAAGACGAACGAAATATTGGATTTGACCCAGGAAATGGATAAGGCACTTCAAGTGGATGACCACGTTTCTTTTGAAATGCTTTTAGCAATGAGAGAAGAGGTAATGAAGCAAGTTGACAGAATTGACGACACAATAAAAATTTCATTGAATGAGGTATCAGGGGATTTAAGGGAAAGGGTAATGAGGATTCTCTCTGCTAAAGCTGAAAGCTTAGGCTTGGTAAGCTGTGAAAGCAAGGAGGAAAAAAAGATTGTTGAAATAATAGGGAAAACAAGACGTACTCTGGGAAGAGTTATTGCGATTGATAAACGAATGAGCACAAAAATAGGAGGGGATGATTCCTATTATATGTAATAAAAAATATTAATTATTTTATATCAATAGCCCAAAATGGTCCCCCTCCGGTGCAACTGTATTTTGCTTCGTTCATAAAAATATTGATATCCCAACCTTTACAACTGTTTTCTAGACTTTTTGAATCAGCAATTAGTATTTCTGAGTTTTTTGTGATTCCTCTTAATATTACAAAATGACCTTCGGATGTAAAATGTCCCTTTTTCATCAACACCACAACAACTTTTCCGGAAGATAGTTCGTTGATGATGTTTTCAGGACTATGGTCGGAAATGCTTGTTACGCTAAGTCCGAACTGGTCACCGCCTCCGGGGATAATTGTGTGGTAAGAGCCGCTATTTTTGCAAAAATAACCGTTATCATATGCCCAAGCGGCCATCTGGTCAGGTGTTGTTTTCGTTGATGTAAGACTTGAAACAAGCATAGCCAGCGTTGTTGGCCCGCAGCCATAAATTCCAATGGTATTATCTTCCCCATAAATTTTATCACGCCACCTGTTATCTGCTTGGGAATAGTATATAATATCATGTATGCCATTTTCTAGTACAGTATCCTGAACGGTTTGTGCAGTTTCTTTTTTCGGTTGCTTTGGTCTGGTCTTTTTAGCCACGGTCTTTGTTTTAAGAGATGGCAGATTTATATCTTTTTTTGCCAATATCTTCATATTTTTTGCACTGGTTATTAAATTGCTCCCTGTTTTTTTAGCTGATACTATAAAATGATTCATATCTGGTGGTGTTACTTGTGTAAAAAACAAGGTCGAAAAGGAAATGGTTCCTACGATTGATACTGCAAACAGAGTGCGAAATAGGCGGCTTTTTACAATTTTTTTTTTGCTCACATATATTCTCCTTAGCTAGCGGTTATTGCCGATAATTGCCAATAATTAAGAATATTATAACATTATCTTATTGTTATGTATACAGTTAATACATTTTGAATGTGAAAAAGAGAGAAGGATATGATTGATTTTTTTTAATAATGTTACTAAAATATTTGAAAATCATGCAGTAGGTGTACAAGATGTAACACTTAAAATTGATAGGGGTGAATTTGTTTTTTTTGTTGGCAAAAGCGGTTCGGGTAAAAGTACACTTTTTAAGCTTATTACAAAGGAAATTGAACCTTCCAAGGGGGAAATCTTTATTAATGATGTGAAATTAGAAAATATGTCTGTAAAAGAAATTCCATATCATCGGAGAAGACTTGGTGTTGTGAATCAGTCCATGGGATTATTAGAGGGCAAAACGGTTTATGATAATATAGCTTTTGCTATGATTGCAACGGAACAACCATTGGCACAAATTAAACATATAGTACCAGGTATATTGGGTACAGTAGGGATGAGAAGTAAAATGTTTGCTTTTCCATGTGAATTATCTGATGGTGAAAAACTTCGTATCGCATTGGCAAGGTCACTTGTAAACAGCCCCGATATACTTCTTGCTGACGAGCCTACAGCAAGCCTTGATCCTGATACGGCGTGGGATATCATGTGTCTTTTGGATGAGATTAATCGCATTGGCATCACTGTTCTTGTTGCAACCCACGCAAAAGAGCTTGTTAATATCATGAAAAAAAGGGTTGTTAATCTACATGATGGGAAGATACTGGGGGATGTGAAAAAAGGAAAATATGGATATATTATATAACTCTATGGAAAGGGTTATCAGAATATTGATAAAGTTGATGTGCTATATGCCAAAATCAAAGTTTTGGCATATAGCACAATGGTATTTACGGCTGAATTTCTAATTATTGGGGTCTTCACGCATGGCGAGAATTGTTCTGCAAATTAAATCATCTAATTCCCAGCCTAACATTTCTGCACCTTTGCGGATAACATCTCTGGAACAACCAGCGGCAAAACTGACGGTTTTAAATTTTTTCTTTACAGACTTTAATTCCAGGTCACTGACACTTTTGGAAGGACGCATGATTGCGACAGCGCCGATTAGACCAGTTAATTCATCTACGGCAAACAGGACTTTTTCCATTTCATGTTCTGGTTTGATATCCACAACCAGTCCGTAACCATGGCTTGCCGTAGCATGAATGATAGCTTCATCAATGCCATGTTCTTTCATGATTTCCTGACTCTTGATACAATGCTGATCAGGGTACTGTTCAAAATCCAAATCATGTAAAA
>CAZCDP010000006.1:16175-25088 GCA_964497675.1 uncultured Candidatus Epulonipiscium sp. | reverse complement strand
AAGGTTATCCTTTAACTTTTAAAATAGCAAAAAACAGCAACTGAAAAAAGAATCAGGCAAATCCACTTGTTCTCTTTCCAGCCCCAATTACCCTTCTTCTTGCAATTTCAAAGAGAAAATAAACTCTGTTCCTTTTCCTTCTGCACTTTTTACACCTATATTTTCACCATGAGCCATCAAAAATTCCCGTACTATGGAAAGTCCCAAGCCACTGCCGGTTTTATCCTCTCCTCTGGAGAAGTCCGCTTTATAAAAACGGTCAAAAATATATTTTTGATTTTCCTTGCTAATACCTTTTCCGTAATCCCTAACATGAACCAGTACTTTTTTATGGTCTTTTAGGGTTGTTTCAATTTCTATTACTCCTTCTTGTTCCGAAAACTTAATGGCATTATCTATCAAATTATGCAGCACACGGGCAATTTTATCACGATCTGCCAATACTTCGGTAGTCTTACTTGCAAAGATTGCATTGACATTGATTTTTTTGTCATGCAGCCTTGGTTCCAGACGTTCCAAACTGTCACGAATTAAATCGTTGACATCAAATTTCGTTATTTCCAATGTAATGGTGCTAGTTTGTGCTCTGCTTAAATCCACAATGTCATTGGTCAGTTTTGCCAAACGCTGTGTTTCCTCCAGTACAATATTTAAATAGTGATTTTGTTTTTCCACAGGAACGGTACCGTCAATAATTGCATTCAAAAAGCCTTGTATCGACGTCAACGGCGAACGGAGATCATGAGATACATTGGCAATAAAATCACGCCGCACCTTTTCATATTTATAAAGACTTTCTGCCATATGATTAAAGCTTTCCGCAAGCTGCCCTACTTCGTCCTCGCTTTTGATTTCTACTCTCTGCTCGAAATTTCCACTGGCAATCACTTTTACCGCATCATTCATTTGCATCAAAGGGTGGCTGATTTTTTTGGATGAAAAATATGCAAGAAGAATTCCTAATGTCATAACAATAACTAGGCTGAAAAACCCAACCCGATACATACCCTGAATGGAACGTTCGATTTCCGGCATAGAAGTACACATAAAAATGCCTGCCATCTGCCCCACCTGGAAAGGATAGCCCACAGTCAGCACAGGTTCGTCAAACATCCCATTGATTTTCCCTTCCAACGATACAATGTTTCCATCTAATACCCCCCCAATGGCTTCCATATTAGTCAATGCCTGACCAATCCATTTTTCTTTGATTCTGGGAGAAGCCATAACAAGAACGCCATCACGGTTAATAAAAAACACGCTGGCTTCCATATAGTCCTCTAGCACCTGAAGTTCATACTCCAAGTCTTTCAAATCCCCTGTAAAATATGCCTTTGTATATTCTTCTGAGATTTTTTTACCCTGTTCAATCAGTTTGCTTTCCGTTTCTTTCATATAATGTCGGGTATAAACAATAGACAATGTAGCTCCCAACAAAAGAAAACTGGCAAACAATGTTCCCACATATAGTATTAATTGTTTTTGAAATATGGACTTTTTTCCCATGATTATTACCTCCATAAAAGGTGTTTTTCTTTGTTATGGTTTCATAAGGAAAAATTTGTGAAAATTGTCTACACAAATATCCTCTGTTCATGTTATAATCATTTTAGATAACTTATCAGGAAAGGAGCGAAGGGAAATACGGTACAGTACGGATTTCCGCATATATGAATTTAAAAGGTAAAGGTATCGATATCATTCTGATTGTTTTTGCACTTTTCTTTTTTTTCACAACTGACTGGAAACATATAACCTCATTCCATCATATTATGATTCTTCTTTATGTGCTTTGCGTCGTTTTACGAATGATAAATATGATAAAACGAAAAAGAAGATAGATTTTTAAAACACGATACCAAAAAGCAGCATTACAAACAACGCCATAAAACAGCGGAATTTTTCCCTCTGTCTTTATGCAAATTTCGTACATAAAAAGCCCGATATGCGCCTTTTGATTTTTTTAAAACCTAAAATCGGGCCTTTTTTGCGTAACATTTGAATAATGCTTCTGTGCCATTTCTTCAAAGATACCCCTTTGATAGTAAGCACAATCCTACGGTAACAGCATTTTATTTTATCTCAAATTTATATCCCACACCCCAGACCGTCTTGATACTCCATAATTCCTCAGACTTCAGTTTTTCTCTGATTCGTTTGATATGGACATCTACGGTCCTGGTATCGCCAATATACTCATATCCCCAAATTTTATCTAAAAGCTGTTCTCTGGTAAAGACCTGATTGGGGTGTTCTGCCAAAAAATATAATAGTTCAAATTCTTTTGGCGGAAAGTCAAGGGTATCTTCATAATATCTAACGGTATAATTGGAAACATTAATTTCCAAGTTGGAAAACCGCAGTATCTTCTCACTTTTCAGTTCCGATTTCTGTTCAGAACGCCGTAAAACTGCCTTCACCCTTGCCACCAGTTCCTTAGGTTCAAAGGGCTTTACCATATAATCATCAGCACCCAGCTCCAGTCCCAGAACCTTGTCAAAAGTTTCACCTTTTGCAGTCAGCATAATAATAGGAATAGAACTGATTTTTCTGATTTCTGTGCAAACCTGATACCCATCAACACCCGGAAGCATCAAATCCAGTATGCAAAGATGGGGTTGATAGGACGAAATTTTTTCTATTGCTTCTCTGCCGTCATAAATTTCTAAAGTTGCATAGCCTTCTTTTATGAGATACAAAGAAATCAGTTCCGCTATATGCTTGTCATCATCAACTATCATAATTTTTATTTTATCACTCACAGGAAAGCCTTCTTTCGTATTTTTTTCCCTTTATGATTATTTCAATTCAACCACTGTAACGCCCATTTCGCCTTCCCCATAAACGCCGGGGCGGAAACTTTTTACATGGGGATTTGTTTTCAGATAAATCTGAACTGCGCTCCTAAGGGCACCTGTGCCTTTTCCATGGATTATGGTGATTTGTTTTAGACCTGACAAATAGGCATCGTCAAGATATTTGTCCACATTACCTAGTGCCTCTTCTACCATCTGTCCACGACAGTCTATCTCCGCAGAAATAAACTGACTCTTTTTTGCCTTTACCTTTGTTGAAAACCGATAGGGATTACTCTGCTGTTTTTCTTTCACCGGCTTATCGTCCAACATCAGCTCCGCCAATGGAACTTTCACTTTCATAATGCCCATCTGGACCATAACTTCCCCATTACGGTCTGGTTTTGTAATAGCTGTACCATTCTGATCAAAGGAAATGACATAGACTCTATCTCCTGCCTGCAATTTTTCAGGCGGTTTGTGGGTTGCTTTCTTTTTCGGCGACTGCAAAAATCCTTCCTGCATATCGGAAAGTTTCATTTTCAGCTTCGAACGATTTTCATTCATTTTTTGCTGATTCGTCTGTTCCTTGGCATCCCGATTCATCTCCTTGATGATACGGTCTGCATCCTCTTTTGCCTGCTGATAAATAATTCTAGCATCTTCTCTTGCCTTTGCCAGTATTTTTTCTTTCTGTTCTCTTGTTATATTTTTCTGTGTTTCTACTTCTTTTTTCAGACTTTCCGCTTCTTTTCGGTACTGCTCTGCCCGTTCCTGTTCAAACACCACGGATTTTTTGCTGATTTCCAAATCTGTAATAACATCTTCAAACCGTGCCTCATCATGACTGATGAATTCTTTGGCACTGTCAATGACATAATCGGGTAAACCCAGACGCTTGGAAATGGCAAATGCGTTGCTCTTTCCGGGAATACCGATAAGCAGGCGATACGTCGGCCGCAAGGTTTCCACATCAAATTCACAACAGGCGTTTTCTGCCCCCTCCGTAGATAATGCATAAACCTTTAATTCACTATAATGGGTGGTTACCGCCGTTCGGATTTTTCGTTGATGCAACGTATCTATGATAGCTATGGCTAGCGCCGCACCTTCTGTTGGGTCTGTTCCTGCACCCAACTCATCAAAAAGCACCAAAGAACGGTCCGTCACCTCTTCCAAAATTTTTACGATATTTGTCATATGTGCAGAAAAG
Source organism: uncultured Candidatus Epulonipiscium sp. (assembly GCA_964497675.1). Taxonomy (GTDB): domain Bacteria; phylum Bacillota; class Clostridia; order Lachnospirales; family Anaerotignaceae; genus CAZCDP01. Next base: position 21,080 of record CAZCDP010000006.1, on the reverse strand, counting down.
GTACTCAGACTTTGCTCAATACTCTGTTCATCGCCTATGTCAGCAAATACATTATCAAAAACTGCCAACTCAGAATGGTCAGAAGCCGGAATATGAAGTCCTGCCTGTCCCATAAGGGTAAAAAGCCCCAGAGTTTTCAAAGCAACGGTTTTACCTCCTGTATTGGGTCCTGTAATCAGCAATGTGGTAAAATCCTTGCCCAAGTAAATGTTGATAGGTACTACTTCTTTATGATTCAAAAGCGGATGACGTGCTTTATGGATATTGATACGCCCCTGTAAGTTAAAGAATGGCTGGGTTCCGTTCATAGAAAGGGAGAGATTCGCTTTCGCAAAAACAAAGTCCAAATGAACCAACACTTCCAGATTTGCTTCCAATACGGCACAATTCTCCGTCACCATTTCTGATAAATCCGCCAGTATTTTTTCAATTTCTTCCTTTTCCTGCCCTTGCAGTTCTTTAATTTTATTGTTCAGCTGCACAACACTTAAAGGCTCCATAAATACTGTGGAACCCGTATTGGATTGGTCATGAATCATACCAGGAAAGCTTCCTCGATACTCACTTTTCACAGGCACACAATAGCGATCGTTTCGGATCGTAATAACAGCGTCCTGCAACATATTTTTATAAGCAGGAGAATAAATCACCATATTCAAATGCTCTTTAATCCGTTCATTCGAAAGCTTGATATCCCGCCTAATGTTCCGCAAAGCAGTGCTGGCATCATCGGAGATTTCATATTCAGAAAGAATACAGCGGTTGATTTCATTTTCCAGCTGTGGAAGCAGCATAATCAGTTCAAAAAGTCCGTCCAGCTTCTCATAGGTTTCTGCCTTATTTTCATTTTTTGCATAATTCTTTGCCTTGCGGCATACATACAAAAATTCACTGATACGAAGCAATTCCCCCATAGATAAGGTGCCGCCCATAACCGCCCGCTTCATCTGGGGGCGTATCTCGTGAAATCCTCCCAAAGAAATATTCCCTTTTCGCAAAACCATGGAAACGGCTTCTGTTGTTTCTTTCTGGGCTTCCGTAATGTCCGTCATGGTCATATAAGGAACCAATTCTTCCGTTCGTTCCTTAGCCATAGGTGATACGGCAAACTCCTCCAATTTTTTTAAGATTTTCTGAAATTCCAGTGTGCGTAAAGCTTTATCATTCATTCTGATACCTCGTCATATTCTAAGCTAAAAATCTTTGTTTTTTATTATACCATGATTCAAAAAATTTATAAAGGGACTGCTTTTTATGATTTCTCATTGTAAGCAGCCCCTTTTTCATCAGCAGACTCGTTCATTCTGCTGTGCTTTCTATGTAATTATCAGACTATTTTTTATTTCATCCAGTTTCCGTCCAAAAGATCCTTGGCATCCCTTGTCAATGGGAAGATGTCACTACGGTCAACGTATTCCAGTGAGAAATTACGATTCAGCGCCATAAAATGTTTCAGACCAAAAGCAATTCGGTTCAGATAGGAATACACACCAATCGCTCCCGTTGAGAAATTGTCTGCTTCTTTACCATAAATGTTCCGCAGTTCACGCAAGTCCGTAAAAAGTTCCTGTACGGTAGTGCCAAAAGGTTGTAATTCTTTTGGAATCTGTCCTGCCGCAATAAGCTCACCAATTTTTTTTGCACTCATCGCTGCCGCCATGGAAGCACGACAAATTCCGACCAGAGATACATAAGGTGCACCAAGAGCCAATGCCTTATAGACCTGATCCTCCATGGTAAAGCCACCTGTAACGGCTACTTTTGGCAGTGCAACGCCTTCTTTGTCCAGACGCTTCAAAATGTCATGCAAAATGCTTTCCATACAAACCGTAGGAAGACACCATTCGTTCATCATTTTACATGGGCTGTAACCGGAACCTCCTCCTGCACCATCAAAGGTAACCAAGTCCACCTTTGCCGCAGAAGCAATGCGTAATACGTGTTCCAAATCTGCAGGGTCATAGCCAGCCATTTTGAAATACACATTTTTCATTCCCATTCCACGAAGTTCATCAATCCGTTTTACCAGATAATCCTCATCCCACATCGGCAGACGTCCATAAACACGGAAATTTTCGCCCATACCCATTTTATAAGCTTCCTGTACCGCCGCATCTTCTGGGTCTGGCAGAATCAGATTCCCTAATGCCTTAGAATGAAGGGCTTCTTCCAAGGAAGGAATTCTTGTAACCGGCTGAGTTCCTTTAGCCGATTGTCCGAATTTAAATTCGATGGCCTCTGCGCCACATTCTTTAATAGCATAATCAGGCACTCCCAGTAAATCATCATCCACATTAGTCTGCAAAATAATCTGACCATAACCACGGTCATATTTGCGAAACGCATCCAGCATTTCTCTCAACTTCGGTGCATGGGTCACCTTGCCGTTTTCCACACAAAGGGTTGGATCCTTTGTCACAGCACCTTCGCCAATGACAGTGAGAACACCTGCCATAGCGGCACCGCCAAAATAGTCCTGCCAGTTCAGCTTAATAAGTGCCGGGAGAATGATTGGCAATTTTAATTTTACGGAATGTAACGTACCGATTTCCGTTTCCAAATTCACATGATAAATCGTTGCTTTATTAGAATCAACTTCTGCTCCCTTTGCACCAAACACACGTCCGTTGATGTTAAAGTGAGAATAGTCTATGGGATAATTTTTTTCTGAGGCCACTTGGTTTTCTCCCGTTGTGGTAGGATAAACAGTATCTGCGCCTCGAACGGCGGAAAGCCCAATTTCACAGCTGCCGATGCAATCTGCCGTACACATGGAACACATACCCGAAAAAGTACATGGATGGGCAGAATCCCGTAATCTTGTTTTGTTAAACGCAGAACCAAGTAATGGACTAAACGACATAATTAAACCCCCTTATTATAATTGCCCTGACGATTTTTCTTCTTTTACTATAGCACCGCAAACCTGTTCTGTCAATCATACCGCCCCTGAAAGAGAACATGATATTAATAAATAAGTTAATAGAAATAAGTAGTTCTTTACTACTCAAATTGCCAGTTTTTTAAATCCATTGCAGCAAACTTAAGCCCACCCATTTACTTACTTGAGCCAAACCTTTGTGGTATGTATAACCCATGCAGTACGGAGTGCTACGTGAGAAAATTTATACCCTGGTGTTACAATTTTGCTTGACCAGGTCAACTTTATTATATCAGGTCACCTGGATGCAGTTCCATTGTTCCGTTAGGAATGATATGCATTACTTTTCTATACCAATATCTCTACATAGAGTAGTCATATTCCTTATCCAAGTATTGGTTCTCAATTATATGAAATAGGAACGACATGGTCTAAGAGTGAATCGGCAATGTATTAAATAGGCTTTATTCCATCATCAAATTCCTACTAAAAAGGACAAGCGATTTTTCAATAAACTGAAATCAGACACGCACCAAACAGAAATTCGCTACATACAATGAATCAGTATCTCTTTTTTGGAGGTGTTGCCATGTTAACTGGATTGCTCGGCTCCTTTTTTATGTTTTCTTTTGTATCATGTGGTAGTTCTTTTCCTAAACCTCTTTCGCCGGAAGACGAAAAAAAATTCATCGCCCTTTTTGAAAATGGGGATGAAAAAGAACGCAAGGAGGCCAAAGATATTTTGATAGAACACAATCTAAGGCTGGTGGCTCATATCGCAAAAAAATACAACGGATTTCAGAAAGAAAATGAAGATTTAATTTCCGTAGGGAACATTGGACTTATCAAGGCCGTTTCTTCCTTTGATTCTTCCAAATGCATTCGCCTAGCCACCTATGCTTCCCGTTGCATTGAAAATGAAATACTCATGACCCTTCGAGCCTCAAAAAAATTCAGTCAAGATATTTCATTACAGGAGCCTATCGGTACAGACCGAGATGGAAACGAAATTGTTATGCTGGATATCATACATGCGGAAAATGATTCTATTATTGATCAGGTTGATTTAAAAATACAAACCCAACGGCTTTACAACAAAATGAAAGCTGCACTGAAAGACCGGGAGAAACTAGTATTGGAAATGCGTTACGGCCTCAACGGCTGTGAAGAATCCACGCAGCAGGAGATAGCACAATTACTTGGAATCTCCCGCTCTTATGTATCCCGAATCGAAAAAAAAGCCCTGCAAAAACTCAATAATGAAATGATTGTTTGACCTTTCCTCCGGGCGCCTGCGCCCCTACATATTAAATTCAAAAAAGCAGGAACCATGTCCTGCCTTTCCCATTCTTAATTCAACTTCCCCCCCGCTATTGAGCGAAGGTTTTCTTTCAACTTGAATATCTCTTCTTCTGTAAAATCCTTTAAAACTTCTTTATTTACCTCTTCAATAATTTCCTGTATCGGTTCCTGAAGTGCCTTTCCTTTTTCTGTCACAACAACCCTTACTTCCCGTCGGTCTTCTTTATTTATCACACGGTCAATGAGATTTTTTTTCTGCATTCTGTCTAAAACGCCGGAAATCGTCGATGTTTCCAGACACAGGGTTTCGGAAATCTGCTTTGGTGTAGCATAGTCCTTTTTCCATAGACAACTCAAAACACCATACTGCGATGGCGTAATATCATGCTCCGAAAGCTTCATTCTTAAATATTGAAATACGGTATGCTGTGCTGTTGTCAAAAGATAATTGATACATTGTGTTAATTCCATCATCCAAATTCCTTTTCTTTAGATTTTCTTTCCACTCTTATATAGAATAAACAGAAACTGAAAGAAAATCAAGTTTTTTTGTCGAGTACAAAAAATTAATCGTCTAAAACTGCTTTTCTCATGATATCAAATCGTTTTACCGGCTGGTCAAATTTCACCTTTAAAATCTCCTGGGGATGGGGTGCATTGAGGATTTCAGCACCGGACTCATTCCACATTTTCTCAACCTTCATGGAAAAAGAGGAACCCTT
>CAZCDP010000006.1:11072-16165 GCA_964497675.1 uncultured Candidatus Epulonipiscium sp. | reverse complement strand
CATCACTTCGATTTCTTCTCCAACAGAAAATTTATTTCTCTGCTCCACCTTAGCGCAGCCTGTCGTTTCATCGGAATCTTCCAAAACCATGCCAATAAAATCATAATTACGGATATATGTGTTATTAGTATAGACTTGCTCCGTACCACCTGGCTTTCCATAATAAAATGCAGTCGTATAATCTCTGTGACTTGCTTTTGAAACCTCGTCCAAATAATAAGGAATCTTTCGTTTATAAAGAGCCGGGTTCTCAAAATAATCATCAATGGCTTCTCTGTATGCCTTCACTACTGTACCCACATAAAAAGGTGTTTTCATACGCCCTTCTATCTTTAGGCTGACAATGCCTGCATTCACCAAATCAGGAATATGGTGGAGCATACAAAGGTCCTTGGAATTATAGATATAAGTGCCTCTCTCATTTTCTTCTACAGGCATATATTCACCGGGGCGGGTTTCTTCCACCAGGTGGTATTTCCAACGGCAAGGATGGGCGCAGGCGCCCTTATTGGCATCTCTTCCGCTCAGATAATTGCTTAAGAGGCATCTTCCTGAATAGGAAATACACATTGCTCCATGCACAAAAGCTTCAATTTCCATATCTGCCGGAATTTTTTCCCGAATCTGACTAATTTCTTTTAGTGACAATTCTCTAGCTACCACAACTCTTCTTGCGCCCAGCTGATACCACATATTGGCACTCATGTAATTGGTGTTATTTGCTTGGGTAGAAACGTGTATTTCCAAATCCGGAGCTGCTTCTTTTGCCGTAGCAAATACGCCCAAATCCGAAACCAGAACAGCATCTGCACCTAATTCATATATTTCTCTAAAATAATCGCCCATGCCTTCAAAATCCGCATTATGGGCAAATATATTGGCAGTGACATAGACTTTTGCTCCATGTGCATGGGTAAACTCTATGCCCTCCTTCATTTTTTCTGTGTCAAAGTTTTTCGCTTTCGCACGAAGGCTATAGGCTTCCCCTCCTATATACACTGCATCGGCACCGTAAAGTACCGCAATTTTTAGCTTCTCCAAATCTCCCGCTGGTGCCAAAAGCTCCGGTTTTTGTTTATTCTGTATCATTTTGATTTTCTCCTTCGTTTTCCTCTGGGATTTCTTTGATTTTATGACAAATGGTCATACCATCCCCAATGGGTATAATGGCGGATTCCAAACATTCATGATGGGAAATGTCCCATAGAAAATTCCTCATCCGCTTATGAATGGTACGCTGCCGTCTAGGTACGCTGAAACGGGACTGAGCAATTCCACCCCCCTGCAGGACATCATCTACAATCAAAACGCCGCCTACGGGCAGAAGCCGCAAACAATGGGGCAGAAAGTGACCATACTGCCCTTTTGCCGCATCCAGAAAAATTACATCATAAGGCCCAATTAATGTAGGAAGTACATCTGCGGCATCTCCTTCTATAATTTCTATGGTATTCTCTAAACCCATACGCTTGATATTAACTCTGGCATCTTTCAGCATCACTTCAAAACGGTCTATGGTGGTTACCTTGCCTCCCGGCTGAAGGTAACGGCTCATAAGTCCCGCGGAAAAAGCCACAGCTGTCCCGATTTCCAATATATTTTTTGGACGGAGTATGGAAAGTAATACACTGAGAAGTCTTGCTGTTTCGTGTGGTATAATTGGCACGCTCGCCTTGATAGACTCCTTTTGAATTTCGCCCAAAACACCATCATACATGGGCTGTACTGTTCTTAAATATGCATTGATATAATCATCCGTAACGTAATTCATCGTTGTTCTCCCTGCTTCACATCTTATTTACTTGCCTTATATTGTTCTTTGGCCTTTAAAAATTCTTCGTAGGTTTCCGTATAAATGTGGTTGCTCCTTCCCTTTGCTTCCAAGACATAATACAAATAGTGGTTATTTTCAGGGTAGAGAGCCGCTTCCAGCGCCGCCACACCGGGATTAGATACAGGGCCTATGGGAAGCCCTTTATTCTTATAAGTATTATAAGGTGAATCTACCTGTAAGTCTTTTTCCAACACATCTTCTTTTGTTATTCCCATGGCATATAGCACTGTGGAATCCATCTGCAAAGGCATATCCTCTTGCAATCGATTGTAAATAACCCCAGCAGCTCTTTTTCGCTCATCAGACACCTTAATCTCCGTTTCTATAATTGATGCAATTATTACAATTTCATCCAAGGAAAAAGAGGATTCTGCCACTGCGTCTTGATATTCTTTGCAATAAACCTCATCAAAGCGAGTGAGCATTTTATCAATAATTTCATGGGCAGTGATTCCGTCCTTCAAATAATAGGTATCCGGAAATAAATAACCTTCCAGACGATTTTCCCGTTCAGGAATATCTTTTAGAAAATCATAGTCAAAATTGCCGTTATTGGCTTCTGTCTTAAATTCTTCTGCCGTTACAATGCCCTTTTCTTCTAGCCTTGTCCCAATTTCCGCTATAGTAAAGCCTTCGGGTACCACAAGCTTCAGTCTGTCATCCATCACCACGCCTGTCTGGAATAATTTCATCATCTGAATGGGGGACATAGCAGTATTTACCGTATAAGTTCCCTCTCGATATGTACCGTCAAAATCATTCAGACGGCTATCCAGCCGAAACTTGAAAGTACTTTTGATAAGTCCTTTTTCCTTCAATGTTTCAGCAATATCCATTGTGGTTGCACCTGCGGCTATTGTGATTTCCACATCTTCTCCATTTAGTTCTGCCTGCTCGGTTTGTTCTCCCGTAGAGGACATCATATTTTTTGTCGCTTTATATGCTCCCGTTCCTACTAAATAAAGTACCCCAAGACCTATGAACAGAAAGAGAATTTTTCGCAGAGATTTATGCTTTTTCTCTTTTCGTATTCTTCTTTGTCTTCTGTCGTCCAAATTTAATTCCTCCAGACTATCATGAATTTTATTTTTAAAATCTACTATATTATACAGTTTTATCTTTCGTTGTACAACCCATAATTCCAAATTGCAGATTTTTGAAATCTACATATCACGGTGAGAACATTTTAATTTTGTTGCACAATTTATCAATAATGATATAATTAGTTTTTGAGAACAACAAAATGGGAGGGGTTTTTATTGCAGTATAATGAAGCAATACAATATTTGGAAAACATCAGCAGCCTTGGATCAAAACTGGATTTGTCCAGAATTGAAGAACTTTTGGGTAAATTAGGATACCCTCATGAAAAGCTGAAATGTATCCATGTGGCAGGCACAAACGGCAAAGGTTCTTCTTGTGCTATGCTCCAAAGCATATTAACAGAATCCGGATATCGGACAGGAATGTATACTTCTCCCCACCTTGAAAAATACAACGAACGGTTTCAAATAAACGGACAAACCATCTCTGATGAAGATTTTGCTGCGGAAATAACACTAATAGAAAAACTTTGTAAAGAACTGGTGGCTGAGGGAAAAGACCACTCCACCGTTTTTGAAGTATTGACTGCATTGGCTTTTCACTATTTTTTTATCCATGAAGTAGAAATCGTCGTACTTGAGGTCGGCCTCGGCGGACGCTTCGATGCTACCAATGTGATTAAAAAACCTCTGCTTTCTTTGATTACCTCCATTGGTATGGATCATATGGATTTTCTAGGCCATTCCATCGAACAGATTGCTTATGAAAAAGGTGGAATTATTAAGGAAAATTGCCCTGTAGTATTGTATTCTCAGGACGAGATAGTATATAATAAAATAAAGTGTATTTGTGATGAAAAAAAAGCAAAATTATACTATACCCCAAAAAATGGCATCCATATAATAGCAAAAGATTTGCAACATACTTTGTTTTCTGTGAAGAATGCGTATATATCCTTTTCACAGGTGAATCTGCCTCTTTTGGGTATCTATCAGATTTCAAACTGTGCTACGGTTCTTCTTGCCTGCAAAGTCCTACAAGAGCAAGGCCTTGCGCTGACAGAAATATCAATTTTAGAAGGTATCCGAAAAACTCGTTGGCAGGGTAGAATGGAAATTTGCCGTACAGAACCTTTAGTGTTACTGGACGGTGCTCATAATACGGATGGTATTACAATGCTGGCTGAATCTTTGAAGCAATATTTTCCGGACAAAATGATTACTCTTGTTCTTGGTATTTTAGGGGACAAGGAATACGAAAAAATGGCGGAAACAATTCTTCCTCTGGTCAACAGTGTCGTGTTGACAGAACCCCATAATGACAGAAAGTTGGCTGTGGATCGTCTGGAAAAAGTGATTTCACACTGTAAGAAACCGATTTTTAAAAACCCCAATATCAAAGAAGCGTATAAAACAGCGCTTTGTATTACTGAACAAGACCAAATTTTACTTTGCTGTGGTTCCCTTTATATGATTGGTGAGATACGAAAATATATATAATCTTTTAACTGGAGGGTTTACTTATGATTGATTTTAAAGAAGAACTTTTAAAATACCAGCCCATTTTGGAGCTTGACAACATCGAAGATGCAATCCATTCCGGTGAAATGCAGGATATGCTTGATATTTTACAGCATATTTCCCGGGAAAAAAATACAAAAGAACAAATTAATAATTTTAAATGAAATCACAGGTAAGGAGTAGAGCATTATGAGATGTCCAAATTGTGGATATAACTTCATTAACGGCTGTATCTGCCCTGACTGCGGCGTAGATATTGTCATATTTCAAAAAACAAGAAATGCTTCCATAAAACTTTACAACAAGGGTTTAGAACAGGCAAAAAATCAGGACCTTTCCGGCGCCGCTGCTTCGTTGGAACAAAGTACCCTCTTTGATAAAAATAATTATCAGGCTCGAAACCTGCTGGGGCTTATCTACTATGAAAAAGGTCAGCTGCCTGATGCTTTGAAACATTGGATTGTAAGTGCTTCTGTTTATGAAGATGCAGACAACCCTGCCCATCGGTATATGGAGGTTCTGCAAAAAAATGGAAGGGAACTGGAAAAAGGGAATGATGCTGTACGCTTCTACAATCAAGCCATTGATTATCTTCGTCAGGGCAGTGAGGATTTAGCTGTAATTCAACTGAAACGAGCCTTAGATTATAACAGTAATTTTGTCGAAGCCAATAACCTTATGACGCTTTGTTGTAT
>CAZCDP010000006.1:6267-11062 GCA_964497675.1 uncultured Candidatus Epulonipiscium sp. | reverse complement strand
TTTTAAAAAAACAGTATTGGGTATAATATTATTAAGGAAGTATGTTGTATGGAAGAAAAAAATTTTGAACGTGCAGAATACTATATCGAAAAAGTCCGAAAGGCGGACAGTCTTAACCCCTTTGCACTACGGTATGCAAAAGAATTGCATCTTTCTATCGATTTGAAAGATGCTAAACATGATAAAAAAAAGTCAAAACAAGTTAAAAAAACCGACAGTAACCCACCCCTACCAACCTATAAGCGGCAAAATCATAAAATGGGTAGCAAACACCAATTAATTGCTTTTTTTGCTGGTGTTATCTGCACTGCTGCTGTACTTCTGGTATTGGTTCTGCCTGCTGTCACAGATGCAAAAGATAAAACAATTAAAGAATTACAAAATAAAATCGCTTCAACAGAAGGCGAAACAGGAATCACCCCGGAAGAATTAAAAGCTCTCCGTGAAGAAGTGGAAACACTGAAAAAAACGAACGAAACATATAAAATACAAGCAGAAGAACAAACAAAAATAGCAAATCTGCAAAGTGCCGCAAACTTGATGGCTGACGGAAATATGGAGGAAGCTGCTGCAAAAATCTCTTCCATTGATCCAGCGGGTTTATCAGATGAGGATAAAGTAACTTATGACACAGTCAAAGAAGCTTCCTATCCAAAAGCTGCGAACAGCCTTTATACCAAAGGAAGAAGTACCTTTTTAAACCAAGACTTCAGCGAAGCCCAAGGGCATTTGGAAAATGCATTAAAATATGCTTCCGGTGAAGCTTTTGTTGATGACGCTCTTTATTATCTTGGTAAAATTGCAGAAGAAAAAGGGGATACGGAAACAGCAAAAAAATATTATCAGCGAATTCTTGATGAATTTCCGCAATCCAACCAGATAGCCAATGTGCGTAACAATTTGGCTCAACTTGAACAGTAACTAAAGAAGGGAAACAAATGCTTTGCCGTTAAATTCAGCAATTCTAAAACAAGGCAAATTCGACCTATTTTTCGTTGGAATTGTCTTGTTTTTTTATATCTATCTTCATTTCTTTAGGTACTCCCAATACTTATCATTGAGTCAAAATCTACTGATGCCTCAGAACCATATTCTGGAATTTATAAATCCAAAGTAGGAAATTACCTTTATCAATCTGCAACTCCTTTGCAATCTGGTAGGTAATTTTTTCTCCGTCTAATAAATTTCGACAGCATATATTTTATCTTCAAAGGATGCCCTAATTTTTCAAAAAATGCCCTCTTTATGGCAGACAGCTTTGTTATTTAAGCTACCTACCATAAAAAGGGCATTTTAACTTACACAAAAGGCTTTTTGAAATTTGTTTCTGGCGGCTCAGGTATATCTAACGTTCATCTTCATCCACTCGCTCGCTGATGTGAAATAAATTCTTCTATAAATAATTCCTCAGATTTTTGCAGTTCTTTATTATATTGCTCCATCTTTTTATCCTTCAGCTTCTCTATGGATGATGTTTCTTTCTTCATATCAATCACTTCATTTCTCTTTTGCTCTTCTGACAATTTAAGTTTTTCAAGAACAGCATGCTCAGCTTCTATTTCATATTCCAAATTTCTAAGAAATCTTTCATATCCAGTAGCTTCTATTATAGAAATACCTTGATTTTTCTTTTGATTAAAGTTGTGATTATATTCACAGTATCTACTATATAGTCTTTGTATCTTTTCTTTTTGTTCATTAACTTTCTGAAGCATTTTGGCATGTTCCTCTTTCAGAATACCTAAACTCTGATTTTTAAAATCAAGAACGTTGTCCAACAAAAAAGTAAACTTCCCCATTTCATCACCCAGTCTTTACAAATATTCTCTAGCTAGCCCAAAATTTTAGTCATCTCATCCAAAACTTGGTCATAAGTAATTTTTTCCATTACTCCTTGCTTCAAGAACGAATTAACTTTGTCTATTTTTGAAATAGCAAAATCCAACTTTGGATTAGTACCCGACTTATATGCACCTATGGAAATTAAATCGCTGTTTTTTTCATAAATACTTAAAATATTTCTTAATCTTGATGCTAACTCCTGATGTTCTTTTTCCACGATAGAACTCATCAAACGTGAAATACTAGCATTAATGTCTATTGCTGGAAAATGATTGCCATTGGCAAGTCTTCTAGTTAAAACAATATGACCATCCAGTATACCCCTGACTGTGTCAGCAATAGGCTCGTTGGTATCATCACCTTCTACAAGAACGGTATAAACACCTGTAATAGAACCTTCTTGAAAGTTACCGCTCCTTTCCAAAAGCTTTGGAAGTTCCGCATAGATAGAAGGTGTATATCCTCTGGCGATAGGAGGTTCACCAACTGCAAGTCCTACCTCTCTCTGTGCCATGGCAAACCTTGTAAGGGAATCCATCATCAAAAGTACATCTTTTCCTTCGCTTTTGAAATACTCTGCAATCGCAGTGGCAACCAAAGGACACTTCGCTCTGAGCATAGCTGGCTGGTCAGAAGTTGCGACTACTAAAACGGAACGTCGCAAGCCTTCTTCTCCCAAGCTTTCCTCTATGAATTCTCTAACCTCTCTTCCTCGTTCCCCTACGAGTGCAATGACATTAATATCTGTTTTGACATTTCTTGCAATCATTCCCATGAGGGTGCTTTTCCCAACTCCGCTGCCCGCAAAAATTCCAATTCTTTGTCCTTTTCCTATTGTCAGAAGTCCATCTATTGCCTTGATTCCAAATTCAATCTTTTCCTTAATTGGCGGCCGCTGCAAAGGGTTTACATATGAATTGTTAACAGAAAAATACCTGTCCGTATCAAAATCACCCTTATCATCTAAAGGCCTGCCCATTGCATCAATGATACGTCCTCTCAAAAATTCACCTACCGGAATTTTTAAACGTTCCTTTGTATTTCTTACAAAACTTCCCGCTGAAACACCATTCATATTTTCATATGGCATAAGCAAAATTCTATCATCCTTAAATCCTACGGTTTCAGCACAAATCTGCTTATTTTCATTTTCATTATATATCATACTGATATCGCCGATACTTGCTTTTCCGCCTGATGCTTCTATTGCCATACCCACAATATTTTCAATCTTGCCTATATGGCTTATCGTTTCAGATTTCATAACCAAATCAGCCATGTCTTTAAACAATTATTTTCCCTCCATAGGTACCGGCGTTATTTAAAATCCCTTTAATATTTTCAATTTGGGTACCGGCACTGGCATCAATGATTTCATCAGGTAACTCAATAATACAGGTACCTGGTTTCTCGTTTTCCATTACAATAACTTTTAAATTTTTTGAAAGGTGAGAAATAGCATCCAAAATATCCTTATTCCCTTCAATAAGTAACGACGCATCACATTTAGCAATATATATTTTTGCCCATTCCTTTGCTTTTAACTTTTCTGTAGCAGATATTATCATTTTTTTAATAACATCTCCACTGGTTTTTAAACTGATATGTACAACTTTTTCTGCAACAGCAAGTGAAAGGTTTTTTAAATCATCCAAATACCGATTGATAACCTCTTCTTTTTGTAGTTCTGTAGATTTAATGATATTTTCAAGCTCAGTCAAGCATACTCTGCTTTCCTCATCCATTTTTTCCTTGCTATCTGCATAGGCTTTTTCATATCCCATTTTATAACCTTCGTCATACCCTTGCTCTTTTCCCTCTTTTATTGCATTTGATTTCAGCGTTTCAGCATTAATTTGGGCAAGCCGACAAATTTCCGCAGCCTCCCTTTTTGCTTCGTCCAAAATTGCATAGCTTTGCATCTTGGCCTCTTTTACTAACGCTTCATTTGACATAATGTCATTTTCAAAAGAATTTCCCAAAGTAATGTTTTCTTCTGCATCACCATGACCTTCAAAAGGAGATACATGGGCCACAGTGTCCATTTCATCAAGCTCATGACTTATTCTGCTTTTTTCATTGGTAAAATCCAAACAATACTCATATGATCTCACTGTCAAACCTTGCTCATTGTGTTTTAAAACATTAGACAATGATATCATCCCTTCCTCCTTTGACTATAATTAACTCACCTTCATCATCCAACTTACGAATAAGGTTAACGATTCTCTGCTGTGCATCTTCAACATCCTTCAGGCGTACATTACTTGTAATTTCCAAGTCGGACTTAATTGCTTCGGCCATACGTGATGACATATTAGAGAAAATAAGATTTGCAACCTCTTTGTTGGCACCCTTGAGTGCATAAACAAGGTCTTTGGGATCGCTGTCCCGAACAAATCTTTGTATGGATTTGTTATCCATAGTAGTGATATCCTCAAATACAAACATACGCTTACGTATTTCTTCTGCTAATTCAGCATCTTTCTTTGAAAGTTCATCAAATATAAGCTTTTCATTTCCTCTATCGATATAATTCATTACTTCAGCAATATAATCGATACCACCTATTTGTGTATAGTCCGTAGTTAGTACAGATGAGAATTTCTTTTCCATTTCTCTTTCTACAATTTTTATAGCTTCTGGTGAAGCGCTTTCCATTCTGGCAATGCACTCCACAACATTTAGCCGTATTTCTTCAGGCAGTTCAGCAATAACGGTAGCGGCCTGGTCGGAATCCGCATAAGATAAAACAAGTGCTATTGTCTGCGGTCTTTCATGCTGAAGAATAGAATATAACATTTTACTATCGCTTTTCCTTATAAAAGCAAATGCTCTGCTCTTTAAAGATTTTGATACCTTATCAAGCAAAGAGGTAGCCATTTGGGCACCAAAAGCTTTTTCAAGGACAGTTTTGGCATATTCCAACCCTCCATCAATAACAACTTTTTGT
>CAZCDP010000006.1:0-6257 GCA_964497675.1 uncultured Candidatus Epulonipiscium sp. | reverse complement strand
TGTTATATCGGCAGGTAAATGTTCAAGCTTTGCAACTTCTACCGTTAGCTTTTCCAATTCTTCCTCTGTTAAAAACTTATATATTTGAGATGCTTTATCAACACCAAGAGAAACGATAACTGCCGCTGCCTTTTGTTCCGGTAAAATGATTCTGTCATGCGCCATTCTCATCGCCTCCTCTTAACCATACCTTTAGAAGCTGCGCTGTGATTTCAGGGTTTTGGTCAGAGAAATCTCTGATTTTGCTTTTAAGCTCCATTCCCCGCTCATTGTTCAGGTCTAAGAGTTCATTAATAGAGTTTTCATTTTTAGGCTGAACAACTTTTGTTAACTCGGGAATCACTTTTTCATTCATCATAACTTCAATCTCATTACCCTTTGCTTTCTTTTTGCGTCTTACCAGTATAATTGCAATAAAAATAAGTAACAGTGCTGAAAAAGCAATGGTTCCAATAATAATCCAGTTTTTATTTACATTTTTAGCAACATCTGGTATTGTCTTTGAGTTGGCTTTATAAAAGGGAGCTGCAACTACAACTATTTTTTCATCCTGTATATCTGCTGAAATCCCAGCCGCCTTAGCTATAAGCTCCTTAAGTTTCCTTTCATTTAAACTTCCAAGGGTTTTACCGTTAATTGCAACAGAAACGGTTAAATCCTTAATGACGGCTGCATCAACTTGTGCCTGCTCTTTTAACTGGTTTACAAGGTATTCTATGGAATTCTGATTCTTTATATAGGTTTCCTTTCCATCCGTCTTGATTTGACTGTAAACGGGAATCTCTGCATTGCTTTGGGTTCCCGGAACTCCGCCTGTACCTTCGCCATCCCTAACAATCTCATTGTCTGAATTTTCGCTGGAAGGAATCCCCTTTCCCTCCTCCGCATTGGGAGCAGTATGGTTTATAATCTCTCTAATTTTCTTATCAACATCAGCGGTTGATTTCACTGAAACCTTTACGTTGTCAGCCCCATAGATAGGGTTCAAAACATTTAAAATTTTCTCTTTAATAGATTTATCCATTTCTTTTTCAAATTCAATTTTCATCTTGTTGGCAGAAATCTGTGTGCTGTCACCATTGACAGAAACATCATTCCCATTGCCATCCAAAACAACAACTTCTTCCATTTTCATGTTCGGGATACTTTTCGATATAAGCCTTTGTATCCCCTTAACCTGTTCTGGACTTGGAGAACCTCCATTTTTCATGATAACAACAACCGATGCCTTTGCATCATAAGACCCATCTTTGTCTAAAACATATTTCTGGTTTTCTCCCGGTGCAATCGTAACCTTTGCGTCCTTAACTCCATCAAAAAGACCGATGGTCGCACCAATTCTGTTCTGCAGTTCAAATATTTTATAACTGCTCTTTTCAGAGTCAGTCGTTGTCATATCAATATTTTCTTTAAAAATGTCATAAGTAAATCCACTTTTGGGATACCCTTCGTAAACAAGCTGAGCTTTTAATTTTTGTTCTTGATCCCTGGGAACCAGTATCGTCCCATCATTTTCATATTTGTATTCTACCCCCGAATCCTGAAGCTTGCCTATGATATCACTGGCTTCCTGCTCGTTTAATCCACTAAATAGTGTCTCATATGGCTTGTTGTTTATAACAACTGCCGCTCCTACTGAAAAAAGAACAATAGCCCCCAGTACAATGAGTATTAATTTTTTGTTTTTCGCACTTAATTTTCCTAAAAAATCTTTCGCCTTATTCCTTAAGTCTTCTATTTTTATTTTTTTTACATTCAAATCGAATCCCTCTACTCATCTAAATTATGTACTTAATTCTTGTTATAAATTATAAATTAATTCTCATAAGTTCGTTATAAGATTCCATCGCCTTATTCCTTAACTGAACAAGTAGATCCACAGAGATCTGTGCTTTTGCTGCTGCAATAGGCACAGCATGTGCATCATCAATTTGACCTGTTGCAAGCAAATACTCATTTTTTGCCAATTCCTCATCAGTGCTTTTCACCTGATTAATTGCGCCTTCAAATACATCCCGAAAAACCTTTCCACCTTCATTTTTTGTTAAGTCAAGATTATTCCCCTTTAAATCCTCAATCGAATTCAATTTATTTATAGGAGTTATAAACATTTTTCCAGCCCCTTTCAAATTATCTTCCTATATCTAAAGCCTTGCTTGCCATCATCTTTATTGCATTAAAAGCCGTAATATTCGCATCATAAGCCCTTGTTGCAGCCATACCATCAATTGTTTCCTTCAATAAATCCACATTAGGCATCATAACATATCCATCTTCGTTGGCATCAGGATGCACAGGATTATACACACTTTTAAACGGGCTATCATCCTCCATAATTTGTGATACAACAACGCCCCGTTGTTTTTCTTTCCCAGCAGCAGCTCTATCGTTTAATATCTGACGGAAACTTTTCTCCCCCATAGGTTCAAAAACCACCATTTTCCTTTTGTAAGGGCCTCCCGCCTCCGTTCGTGTCGTATTAATATTAGAAATATTTTCGGCTGCAACATCAAGCCTTAACCTCTGAGCCGTCATTCCAGACGCACTGATATTCATAGCATTTAAAAACGACATTCAAAACTCCTCCTTTTGTTTCTCGATCCGTTTTTATTGTCCTTTTACCGCAGTCCTTAGTCTTGCAAAATCATCATTGATTGATTTTAATACATATTCATATTGCAATGTAGTCCTTGCAAGCTCAACATTTTCAACATCCAGATTTACATTGTTTCCGTCCATTTTATTGCTTTCATTATCATTACTTCGTATCGTAATGTTTGCATCCAGAATTTCATTTCTAATGTTACTGCTTGTATTCTTCTTAACAGAAGATAGCTTTCTTCGTAGTTCATCTTCAAACGTAACATATTTTGTTTTAAAGCCTGGAGTTTCTACATTTGCAATATTATTCATAGTAACCTTTTGCTTTTCCCATAAATAATCCAGTGTCTTATGCGACATTAAAATTGAATTGCTGTTAATCAAAAAAACACGTCCTTTCCCATATACATTAGTGAAATTTTAAAACTTTTCATCTTTTTAAAGTTTCTTTCACTCTATTTTTATCTCATTATCCTTATTGTTGATTATATTTCATTTTTTGTCAAAAATCAATAAAAGAAGACAATATTACGGTAATTTAGCCATTTTTGTTACATTTTGGATATGCTAAATCTGAAAATCAACGAAAGACCGCAGTATATCAATAAAGTTGAGATGCTTAGATTTTTAAAAAAGCTTACAAAAGTCTTGGTGTGAGAAAAAACTTTGATAAAGAAATCAGACAAGTTTGATTTTTCAAGGAAAACGTAGTTTCCCGTTATAGGTCAAGGGTAAAACCCCGTCGTGGTAGTGGTAAGGTAAAATTTCCAAGAGGGGTGCAGCAGATTTTATACTCTGCACAGAATGTCAAAAAAGTCGGCATTTGCCGACTTTCTTGACATTCTGTAGCGGTAATTAGGTAATTACCGCTAGGAAAAACTCCCTCTAATCATTATAAAAAATTAACGCTGCTTTTTACAAAATAATTGAAAAACGATGTACAGTGATAAGAGTATCGTAGAACTAAATTCCCAATTTGAACTGTCCGTAAATAACAAGCAACTGCATTTTGAATGGTTCCTCTGCAAAAACCGCGTGTGGCTTATTTGCAGGCATCACCAGGATGTCACCAGCTTTCACAATGTGATCCTTTCCGGCCACAGTGAAACGCCCTACCCCCTCTAAAACAGTTACCATGGCATCACCCTCAGAATTGTGGGTGCTGATTTCCTCCCCTTTGTCGAATGCAAAAAGGGTAATGCTAATAGCTTTGTTTTGCACCAGCGTCTTACTTACAATCTGTCCTGGCAGTGCTTGTACCTGCTCCACCAGAGTGAGTACTGTTTCATGTGGAATATTTTTCAAAAACACTTCACCCATAACGAACCTCCTATTCTAAAATCTTTCCATCGGTAGAGATAACAACTATCTGCCACGGAATCATTTTATCACTGTTTTTGAGAGCAGTTTTTACGGCATTCTCGATACCGCCACAGCATGGCACATTCATGCGAACAATGGTAACACTTTTAATATCGTTTTGTCGGATAATCTCGGTCAGTTTTTCGCTGTAATCACCTTCATCCAACTTGGAACAGCCGATCAGTGTGATATGGTTGCGGATAAAGCGACGATGAAAATTACCATAGGCAAAAGCAGTACAATCTGCAGCAATCAGTAAGTTGGCGCCCTTAAAATATGGTGCATTCAACGGTGCTAGCTTGATCTGCACCGGCCACTGCATCAACTCATTTTCGGATTCTTCTGTAATCGTTGTCGATACGGAAGATTTTTGTCCGATTGTATGAGCATTACTCCCGGGACACCCTCCTCCTGTGCAGGGAGATATGGCTTTTCTATTTTCCAAGTGCTGCTTTACGGCAGCTTCATCATAAGCCGCCGCCTCTCTATCCTCAAAGGTAATAGCACCAGTTGGGCAAGCTGGTAGACAGTCACCTAACCCGTCGCAGTAATCATCACGTATCAACTTAGCCTTGCCATCCACCATGGCAATAGCGCCTTCATGGCAGGCCTGTGCACAAAGGCTGCATCCATTACATTTTTTTTCATCAATTTTAATGATTTTCCGAATCATTTACCTCACTCCTTTTTTAAAACCTTCTACAATTTCATTGACTTTACAACCACATTCTACTATACTAATTAAAAAAATCCCGTTGTTTTTACCACAAAGGAGGAAGAATTGAAAAAAATATATTCCGTTTTAAAAAACACCCTGCTCTTTAAGGGAATCACAGAAGATGATATGCTTTCAATGCTCAATTGCCTTGCAGTAAAGCAAGCATCTTACCATAAAAATGAATTTATTTTTACGGCTGGCGATGAGGTTCGCAAGATTGGTATCATACTTGCAGGTAGCGTGCAGATTGTCAAAGAGGATATTTGGGGCAATCGGACAATTCTTGCCAAGCTGGCAGAAGGAGATTTGTTTGGGGAAGCTTTTTCCTGCTCCAATATAAAAAATTTTTCTGTCAGTGTGATTTCGGCTGAAAACTGTGAAATTCTCTTCATAGATTACCGAAGAATTATCATAACCTGCTCATCATCCTGTTCTTACCATAATAGGCTGATTGAAAATATGATGCAGGTTATGGCCAATAAAAATATTATGTTGACTGAAAAAATGGAGATAATTTCTAAAAGAAGCACACGAGAAAAACTCTTATCCTATCTTTCAAATCAGGCGAAAAAATGTGGTAGTAACGCTTTCGTGATTCCGTTCAACAGGCAAGAATTAGCAGATTATTTATGCATTGATCGTAGTGCTTTGTCAAAGGAATTGGGTAAACTCCGAGATGAAGGCATATTACTTTTTCATCGAAGCCATTTTGAACTTAAAAAATCTATGGATGCATAAGAAAAATTTTCCCAAAGTGGATAGGCTATAATAAATTATACAAAAAATATTCGGACATGGTAAAATAAAAAACAGGAGGCAAAAGTTAAAAATTATGAAAACGAGTTTAAAAAGCAAATAGTTTCTCAAAGGAAAAGCGGAAAAACAGTTGCCTCTTTATCGGATGAATATGGCATTGTAAAATCTACCATAAATAAATAAATGGGTTAAAGATTATTCAAAAAGTGGCTCATTCTCTGCTAAATACAACCGTTTAGAAGAAGAAAATGAATTGATCCGTCTACGGAAAGAAAACAAACAACGGCTTATGAAAAATGAAACTTCAGTAAGGTAGTTTACTTATAATCTAACGCTGAAAGCAGGCAGCCTTAATTATGGCGAAAAGATAGCGTAATTCAGGCAAATAGACACAAATATAGCATGAGCAAAATGTGCAAGATATTGCAGGTATCTCGAAGCATACTGTATTACAAGCCGGTTGTAATAAAAATCAATACTCACCTCGAAAATAAAAGAATCAAAATATTTATGGTAACAGGAAAGTCTACGGAACCAGAAAAATAAAGAAACCTTAAAACAAGCATATTTTATAAAACTTAAAAAAGCAACAGTCTTGACAAAAATCAAGACTGTTGCTTTTGAAATAAAAGAATGGATGGGGAAGGATTCGGACCTTCGAAGCTATCGCAACAGATTTACAGTCTGCCCCCTTTGGCCACTCGGGAACCCATCCAAAAAACTGTGAACTTTAAAAATAAAATAGCGTTACAAAACGTTACAACCATGTCTCCATAGAAAGGAGGTGATCCAGCCGCACCTTCCGATACGGCTACCTTGT
>CAZCDP010000005.1:22495-36685 GCA_964497675.1 uncultured Candidatus Epulonipiscium sp. | reverse complement strand
GTTCGGGTGGCGTTGGAAAAATATGCACCGAAATATGAGGTAATCCCTGGCAAGGAACTGATTTTACAGGAAGAAGACTATGGCGATTTGGATGTGGAGCTTTTTATTTCTTTGGACTGTGGTGACAAGGAACGTCTGGGTAAGGCGGCAGAGCTTTTTGAGAAGGCACAAAGAACCATCAATATTGACCATCACAGAAGCAATCAGTATTTTGGGCAGTATAATTTTGTGGATGCCGATGCGTCCTCTACTTGTGAAATCATTTATTGTATTTTACGGGATGAAATGCCCATAGATCAGGATATGGCATCTGCCTTATACGCCGGTATCATTTATGATACAGCCGGTTTTCGTCATTCCTCCACAAGCCCTTTTACCATGATGGCGGCAGGAGAATTGATGACCTATTCTATCCCTTTTAATGCTATCTACAACCGTTTTTTTGATAATCGAAGTTTTTCCGAAATGAAAATCATGGGCAGAGCCTTTGATAATGCCAGACAGCTTTATGACGGAAAATTTGTCTATACTACCATTACAACGACAGAGATTGCAGAGTGCATGGGTACCAACAAAGAGCTGGACATCATTGTAAATTACATCAAAGGGGTACAGGGAGCCAAGGTTGCCTGCTTCCTTTATGAAAAAAACCCTAATGAAGTCAAGGCTAGTTTTCGGGGGGATGATGGTTATGATGTCTGCGCCTTATCAGAAAAATTCGGTGGTGGAGGTCATGTGAAAGCGGCAGGGTGTACCATTCACACTTCCATAGAAAAGGCACTAGAACTGGTTTTGGCAGAAGTGGAACAAATCCTATAATGGGGAGGGAATCCTTTGGACGGTATTTTAAATATTTATAAAGAAAAAGGTTTCACCTCCCATGATGTGGTTGCGGTTGTACGACGTACGCTGCATCAAAAGAAAGTGGGGCATACAGGAACTCTTGACCCTGATGCCGAAGGCGTTTTGCCTGTCTGTCTGGGCAAAGGCACAAAGCTTGCGGATTATATTATGGCGGAGCAAAAGGGTTATCGGGCTGTTTTGGCTTTGGGCGTTACAACGACTACGGAGGATGCTTCCGGTGAGGTACTGGAAACAAAAGAGGTAGCCTTTGACGAAGAAAAGATTACAGAAGCAGTACGCTCCTTTGTGGGTAACTATATGCAGACACCGCCTATGTATTCTGCTATCAAGATACAGGGGAAAAAGCTTTATGAACTGGCAAGAGAAGGTAAAGAAATCCACAGAGAACCACGAAAAATCACAATTTATGACATCAAAATCAGAGCCTTTCTTCCCCCAAATCGGGTGGAAATCGATGTAACTTGCTCCAAGGGCACCTATATTCGAACCCTTTGTGCGGATATTGGCAAGAAGCTGGGCTGCGGCGGGCATATGGCTTCTCTATTGCGGACAGCCTCCGGTGATTTTAAACTGGAAAACGCCATAACCCTGGAACAGCTGAAGGTGCTGGCAGAGGAAAACCGTATGGGAGAAGTATTGATTCCCATTGATGAAGTATTAAAAGGCTATAACAAAGTAAAGGTAGCAGAAAAAGGAACAAAGCTGTTGCATAATGGCTGTAAAATTTATTCCTACTTTTTTACAAAGACAGAATGCCCGTTGACACTGGGTGAAAAGGTGCTGGGCTATGACTGCCAAAATAACTTTATTGGAATTTATGAAATTATGCAGGATGAAGAAATGGACAGGCTATGTATGAAGCCTTTGAAAATATTACGCTAAGCAGGATACATTTTGAAGGAGTATACTCATGGAACATATAACAGACACTCACATAGAACAGGATTGCCCCACAGCCGTCACTCTGGGGAATTTTGACGGTATTCATTTGGGACATCGCGCTTTGATTCAACTGACCAAGGAGTTTGCGGCTGAGGAAAATTTGAAAAGTGTAGTTTTCACATTTTCCCCCCATCCTATGTTTGTATTTAAGAAAAAAGAGGATTTCGCATTGGTTATGGCACCCTCCGAAAAGAAGTTTACAATGGAGCAGGTTGGCGTAGATGTTTATGTTGAATATCCCTTTACAAAAGAATTTGCGGCCATGTCTCCGGAACAGTTTGCCTCTGAAATCGTATTTAAGAAGCTGAACTGCAAGGTATTGGTTGTGGGTGAAAACTATAAATTCGGCTATAAGCAGGGCGGCGATTATCAGCTTTTAAAAAAAATGGGAGAAGAAAGAGGCGTCAAGGTAATCAACGTGCCTTCCGTATTGTTTGAAGATGATAGAGTCAGCAGCTCAAGGATTCGTCGGTGCCTTTTGAACAAGGATTTAGAAATGGCAAACCGTATGCTTACGGTACCTTATTTTATACTGGGTGAAGTGGCACAGGGGAAAAAATTAGGCAGGACCCTTGGATTTCCTACTATCAATATAGATGCCCATCCTCTGAAGCTTTTTCCTCCCAACGGTGTTTATGCTACCAGAACATTATACAACGGACAGATGTACTATGGTGTAACCAATGTGGGGAAAAATCCTACGGTAAACGGAACATTTAAAGTGGTGGAAACCTATTTATTTGATTTTCATCAGATGGTTTACGGAGAAACCCTCCAAACCTATTTTTTTAAATGGATTAGAAGCGAACAAAAATTCCCCAGCGTGGAAGAATTGCGACAACAATTAGAACGGGATGCAAACAGTGCCAGAGCATATTTTGCAACAGCGGAGTATGATTTCTGGCGTGAGAACTACTAATTTTCCTTGCAATACAGGGGGATTTATGATAAACTGAAAACGCTGTAAAACCAAGGCTCAGTATATGGATTCTCCGACCGTTCACTTAGCTTTTGGGGATGCAAAAACATATTATATTATTTTAAGGAGGCTTTTATTATGCCAACAATTAACAAACAGGAAATCGTTGCAAAATACGGAAGAACCCCAACTGATACAGGTTCTCCTGAAGTTCAGATTGCACTTCTGACAGCAAGAATCACACTTCTTACAGAGCATCTGAAAGACCACAAGAAAGACCATCACTCCAGAAGAGGTCTTTTGAAAATGGTTGGTCAGAGAAGAGGCTTATTGAACTATCTGAAAGATAACGATATTGTAAAATATCGTGAACTTATCGGCGAATTAGGTTTAAGAAAGTAAGAAACAGCCAGAATAGAGAGGAGAAGCTCCTCTCTATTCTATTATTGATGATTTATAAATAAGATTTATTAAAATGAAAATGGTAAAGCACTATAGATTTCCAACTTTGTAAATGTGGGTTGCTACGTTGATAAAGTTGAAGATCTATGGTGTTCGTCTGGTTTATCAGACAAAAAAAGCGTGACTGTTACATTAAAAAAAAGAAAAGGAGATTTATTATGTACAGAACCTATTCCATGGATTTAGCAGGAAGAACACTCACTGCTGAAATTGGCAGAGTGGCAGAACAGGCTAATGGCGCAGCATTGCTTCGTTATGGCGAAACTGTTGTTCTGATAACAGCAACAGCCTCAGCAAAACCGAGAGAAGGTATTGACTTCTTTCCTTTAAGTATTGATTATGAAGAAAGATTATACTCTGTAGGCAAAATTCCCGGCGGATTTATTAAAAGAGAAGGCAGACCTTCCGAAAAGGCCATTTTGACTTCCAGATGTATTGACAGACCGTTACGTCCTCTGTTTCCAAAGGATTACAGAAATGATGTTTGTATCGTAGCTACCGTTATGTCTGTTGACCAGGACTGTTCACCGGAAGTGGTTGCTATGATTGGTGCATCCTTAGCTTTGAGAATTTCCGATATTCCCTTTACAGACACTACAGGCTCTGTAAATATTGGTTATTGTGATGGAGAACTGGTGGTAAACCCCAATTCTCAGCAGAAAGAAACATCCCTGCTTTCTTTAACTGTTTCTTCTACAATGGACAAGGTTATGATGATTGAAGCAGGCGCTTATGAAATCCCCGATGATTTGATGATGCAGGCGATTCGCCTTGCCCATGAAGAAAACCGCAAGATTGTAAAATTCATTGAAGAGATTGCTGCGGTGGAAGGCAAAGAAAAAGGCAAATATGAGGAACACACCATTCCTGAAAACGTTTATAACGCTGTCAGAGAATATATTACAGATGCCCGTATGGAAGAAGCTGTGTATGCAGAACTAAAACAGGAAAGAGATGCCAAAATCAGAGAAATTACAGACAAGACTATGGAAGCTTTGGGCGAAAAATTGGCAGAGGAATTGGGTGAAGGTGTAAATATTCCTGCACTCATTGATGAAACCATCTATAAATTTGAAAAAATGACGGTCAGAAGAATGATTTTAAGGGAACACAAACGTCCAGACGGCCGTGGAATCGAAGAAATCAGACCATTATCCGCAGAAGTAGATGTTTTACCACGCACCCATGGTTCTGCACTGTTCTCCAGAGGACAGACACAGGCTCTGACGGTAACCACATTAGGCGCAATGGCAGAAATTCAGAGATTAGACGGTTTGGATGAAAACGAAACCCATAAGAGATATATCCATCATTATAACTTCCCCGGATATTCCGTTGGTGAGGCAAAAACCTCCAGAGGCCCCGGCAGACGTGAAATCGGTCATGGCGCTTTGGCAGAAAGAGCTTTGCTTCCTGTGATTCCAAGTGAAGAAGAGTTCCCATATGCCATCAGACTGGTTTCCGATATTTTAAGCTCCAATGGTTCTACTTCACAGGCCAGCATTTGCGGCTCTACCTTGTCCCTCATGGCGGCAGGTGTACCAATCAAACGACCTGTGGCAGGTATCTCCGTTGGTCTTGTTACTGGTGACAGCGATGATGACTTTATCGAAATGACAGATATTCAAGGGCTTGAGGATTTCTTTGGTGATATGGACTTTAAAGTTGCCGGAACCCATAAAGGTATCACTGCTATCCAGATGGACATGAAAATCAAGGGCTTGACCTTTGAAATGATTGAACAGGCTTTGACACAGACAGGAAGGGCAAGAGCTTATATTTTGGACGAGGTTATGGCAAAGGCCATTCCAGAGCCTAGAAAAGAGCTTTCTCCTCATGCACCTAAGATTGCAATGATGACCATTGATGTGGATAAGATTGCGGAAGTAATCGGCGCAAGAGGTAAGGTTATCAAAAAGATTATCGAAGCGTCTAATTGTGCAATCGACACCGAAGATGATGGCAGAATTTTCATCAAGGGTCAGGATACTGAAGATATTCAAAAGGCCATTGATATGATATCTGCAATCGTTATGGTGCCGGAACCGGGTACAATCTATAAAGGAAAAGTAACCAGACTCATGAACTTTGGTGCGTTTGTTGAGATTGCGCCGGGAAAAGAAGGTCTTGTGCATATTTCTAAATTGTCACAGAATAGAGTGGCAAAGGTTGAGGATGTTGTGGCGGTAGGCGATGAAGTAATGGTAAAATTACTGGAGGTCGACCAACAGGGCAGACTGAATCTTTCGGTAAAAGATGCAATGCCACAGGAAAAGAGATAATTTTATAAAAGGATGACAATGGGGTTGCAACGGTCAGACATGGGGATATTGTGTCTGGTTGCAGCCCTGTTTTGCATAAAAAAAGGGAATTCGTTCATGATAATGAGAGTATGACGGATTGACAGGAGAGTGTCTATGGTTGCTATTAAAAAGTTGAAAAACGGTGTACGTGTAGTTTTGGAAGAAATTCCTTATGTGAGAAGCATTTCCTTTGGTATCTGGGTAAGAAATGGCTCACGAAATGAAACGGAGGAAAACAGCGGGATTTCCCATTATATTGAACATATGCTTTTTAAAGGAACAGAAAACCGCAGTGCAAAAGAAATTGCAGAAGAAATGGATGCCTTGGGCGGGCAGATTAACGCCTATACCACAAAAGAATATACCTGCTATCACACTCGTGTTTTGGATCGGCATATCGACCGGGCATTGGATGTCATGAGCGATATGTTCCTTCATTCTAAGTTTGCAGAAAATGACATTGCCAAAGAGCGTAATGTGATTACAGAAGAAATTCTAATGTATGATGATGCACCGGAGGAAATCGTACATGATGCCTTGCAGGAGGCAATTTGGCAGGGCAGTAGTCTGGGTATGCCTATACTGGGCACAACAGAAACCATTTCCCGTGTTAATACAGCCATCATAAAAGATTATTTCAAAAACAATTATCATACAGAGAATACGGTACTTTCCATTGCCGGAAATTTTAAAGAAGAAGAAATGCTGGAAAAAGTGAACCGTGCCTTTGGGAATTGGCATTCCGAGCAGCCCTATGTTTGCTATGATACCAAAACGGACTATACACCTGTGGTTGTAAAAAAGGAAAAAGATATTGAACAAATGCACCTTTGCCTGGTTTTTCCGGGGCCCGAGCGGGACCACCCCAATAAATATGCCTTGGCTGTATTTAACACGATATTCGGCGGTGGCATGAGTTCCCGTCTATTTCAAAAAGTTAGGGAAGAAAACGGTCTGACCTATACCATTTACAGCTATACGTCTGCCTATACAGATGCGGGAATTTTTGCTATTTATGCCAGTATGAATCCCAATCAGACAGAGCGTGTGATGGAATTGATTTTTCAGGAAATTCGTGAACTGAAAAAAGAAAAAATTTCTTCAAAAGTGATAAATATTACAAAGGAACAGCTTATCAGCAACTTTATTATCGGTACGGAAAGTACCGCTAATCGTATGACAGCGAACGGTGCTTCTGTGATGCTGCGTGGATTTTCACAAAGCACAGAAGAAATTTTGGAAAGTATCGAAAAGATTACGCCGGAAGATATTCAAGGGGTGGTTGACAGCTTGTTTGACCGCAGTAAAATGAGTCTTTCCGCTGTAGGTAATATCAAGGGTATCGATTTTGAAAAAATACTGGAAAATACAAAATTTTAGACAAACCATGAAAAACTGTGGCTTGCCCACACACTTTTTCAAAAAAAGAGATAAAAACTTTAGTAGAGCAGTCACATAAGCTTGATTTTTTAAGGAAAACGCAGTTTTCTGTTATGGGTCAATGGGAAATCCTTGTGGTGGTTTGGAGAGAACACTCCAAGAAGTGGTGAAGAACGTTCTCTACACCCTTTGGAAAAATACTTTTTCATAAAAACGACATCACTTTGGAATACTAAGGATGGGAACAAAGGTTTTCATAATATTTGTTCCAAAGGAGGATGTGTATATGAAAGTAATAAACGGAATTGTTTTAACACTTGTCATCATCGGTGCATTAAACTGGGGACTAATCGGCTTTTTTGGGCTTGATCTTGTCACAGCTATGTTCGGAGGTTACACGTTCTGGGTTTCCAGAGCAATTTTTGCTTTGGTAGGTCTGGCAGGTCTTTATGCCTTAACATTCTACGGAAGCATTGGTGAAATGGAAGGTGAAAATATTCTGCGCCACAGCAGACAGCACTAAGAAAAGGGTAGTAGGGGCGGAAACCGCCCCTTAACCCAAAAAAGATACATAGTACAGGGGGAAAAGAAAAATGAGATTTACAAAGATGGAAGGCTGCGGAAATGACTATATTTACATTAATTGTTTTCAGGAGCAGGTGACAGACCCGGGGGAATTGGCCATTTCTATGAGTGAACGTCATTTTGGCGTTGGCTCTGACGGCCTTGTTTTGATTATGCCTTGTGAAGAAGCGGATTTTAGGATGCGGATGTTTAATGCTGACGGCTCAGAGGGAGAAATGTGTGGCAACGCCATACGTTGTGTGGGAAAATACGTTTATGACAGAGATTTGACCAAGCATACAAAGGTTTCTGTCTGCACATTGGCAGGCATCAAATATCTGGAACTGCATATTGTGGACGGCGTGGTGGATACTGTGACGGTGGATATGGGCGAGCCTGTTTTGGAAGCAGAAAAAATCCCTGTAAAAAGCCAGAAACACCCGGTTTTGAGAGAAAGCCTAACAATTTTAGACAGGGAATTTCCATTTACCTGTGTGTCAATGGGCAACCCCCACGGAGTGACGTTTGTTGCGGATACGGATTCCTTTGAAGTGGAAAAGTATGGAAGAATTGTGGAAGTACATCCTATTTTTCCTAATAAGGTTAATGCGGAATTCGCCCAAATAATAGACAAGACTCATATAAAAATGCGTGTATGGGAGAGAGGCTCAGGAGAAACCATGGCCTGTGGAACAGGCGCTTGTGCTACATTGGTGGCTTCCGCGCTCAATGGCTTTAGTGAAAGAGAAGCAGATGTGATTCTTTTGGGAGGAACCCTTCATATTAAATGGGACGAAAAAAATAACCATGTGTATATGACAGGCCCTGCAAGATTTTCCTTTGACGGATTGTGGCTGAAATAATTCTCGGCTGTGGTAATCGTAAGAAATGAGAGGAGTGAAACTATGGCTAGAGAAATACAGCTTCATGAAATAGAGGAAACCCAGGAAAGAGTCATTCTCATCGGTGTGGATATGGACGAGCGCAATAGAAAAAGTGCGATGGGAACGGAAGCCTGTCTGGATGAGTTAGAAGAACTGGTAAAAACCGCCGGTGCCCAGACAGTGGCTCGGTCGGTACAGAAACGGGAACGGATTCATCCGGGGCATTATATTGGAAAAGGGAAAATTGAAGAAATAAAGATGATGCTGCGTACCTATGATGCTTCTGGCGTTGTATGTGACGATGAACTTTCACCTTCACAGCTGAAAAATCTGGAACAGATGCTTGAGACTAAGGTCATGGACAGAACCATGGTGATACTTGATATTTTTGCTGCTAGGGCCATGTCCAGAGAAGGTAAGATACAGGTAGAGTTAGCACAGCTGAAATATAGGATGTCCCGATTGACGGGCTTTGGCGCATCTATGTCCCGTCTGGGAGGTGGTATTGGTACAAGAGGCCCGGGAGAGAAGAAATTGGAAACAGACCGACGGTATATTAAAGAGCGGATTGCCGAGTTGAACGAGAATTTAAAGGATATTGAAACACATCGTCAGCTTTTGCGCAGTCAGAGGGATAAAAAGGGAAGCCCCGTGGTTTCTATGGTAGGATATACCAATGCGGGAAAATCCACCATCATCAACGCTCTGACAGATGCTGGCGTTTTGGCAGAGGATAAACTTTTTGCGACATTGGATACCACGATACGAAAGGTGGAATTACCCAATGGTTCTGAAATTTTGCTGACGGATACCGTAGGATTCATCCAAAAACTTCCTCATCATCTGATACAGGCTTTTCGTGCCACACTGGAGGAATTAAAATTTGCGGATATTCTTCTTCATGTGGTGGATGCATCCAATCCGAACCGTCAGGAACAGATGGATGTGGTGTATAAAACCTTGAAAGATTTGGGTTGTGAAGATACACCTGTGATTACAGTTTATAATAAAATGGATAGAGATGTGGAATTTCCCCTGCCTTTAGACAGGAATGCCAGAGATAATGTGAAGATTTCTGCCAAAACGCAGATGGGCATGGAAGAGATGGGAGAGCGTATCGAAGCATTGCTAAAGAGTTTTCGGCAATCCATCAAAGCTATACTGCCTTATACGGAAGGCTCTCTTATCAGTTATGTTCACGGAACGTGCGAAATTATTTCCGAAGAACATACAGGAGAAGGTGTTTTGCTGGAGATTTATGTCAATGAAGAGGCAGGAAACCGCTTGGAAAAATATAAAGTTCGATAAGATTTTGACAAAATATTCAAAAAAATCGTTTTTTTAGTTGTTTATTTGTTGATTTTTTTTGCCATATGGAGAAACTTGAAGAAAAGATGGGTTTTGGGCGATTTCTTTTTATGGCAAATGCACAAAAATTCCATTATAATTACTTTAATAAGAGTAAAGGAGTGCAGATTATAATGGAAAGAATGATGGTGCGGTCCAAAAAATTTACAGATGAAAAGGGCGAAGATTCAACTTTATATTATTGGTTGTTGAGCAGGGAAGTACTGGATGAGGAAGGAAATGGAGTCATTGCTTACGGTGTGGAAACTGCCCAATATAATGGAGAACAGCTTTTAGGGCAGGAATACGTGGATTGTATTTCTTTTAAAAAGGGCATTATGCTTGATTTTATTCAAAGTATGGCAAGAGGAAATGTGACTCCTGTGACATTGTTATCCTTGGTGGATGATTTTATTTCCTTGCAGGAAGTAGTTGGTGGATAAAATGGTTTCCAAAGAGGTGGAATGTTTAAAGAACAAAAATCTATGGCAAAGGGTGTAGATAAAGCCTATATCCGTTTTATTCAAGGTGCAAGTTATTTAAGTAGTTATATGATATGTAGAAAAGCTGATTTCTTTGTACAAGGGAGTGAATTCTCTGGAAGTCAGCCTTTTTTGTGTGCTGTGGAATAGAATTTTGCTTTTACTTGAGTGCAGTTAGGGGCATTCTGCTCCTAAAATGGCCGTCTTATCATACAAAAAAGTGATTTATTTTCACACCAAAATGGTGAAGAATATCTCATGGGCTTTTATTTTTAGGTTGATGCAAATTAGATTTTTTTCAGAAACCATTTATGGGTTCCTCCATTGTAGCTTAATTCAAAGAGTCTTTCGTTGCCGTTTACCATACTTTGACAGAGGAAAAGAAGATTGGGTGTACCGCAGTGAAAGTCCCGTTCTGTTTGAATGATTTTTCCGATTTTAATGACTACCGATTCACCATTTTCTTCAAAACGAAACCGAACAGGTGTTATGGTTCCATCTTTTGAAGTCCAAGAAATCATATCAATTCCTTGATTCATTAGCTTCATATCTATCATCTCCCTTGTGAGTTTCTTTTATTATAAACAAACATATGTTCTTTCGCAACCCCTATTTTGTGGAAATATAAAAATAATGCAATGAATCAAAACATTTTTGGGAAGAAAAAGCTATGTTTTGACAAAGTTGTATAAAAACAAAGTGTATTTCGATGTTTCTTCGTCTTAAATACCGAAATATAAAAAAAATTGATACAGTAGTTGTATTTACAGCTGTTTGTTTGTAAAATGGTAACATGATTTAAATGAAGAAGGTTGATATGGGAGAATTCTCTCCCATTTTTTCTTTAATATGTTAGGCAGGCGAATGCAAGACAAAGCAGGAAAGTCTTTTGGGTATGCGCCAGAAAGGGCGGAGCATCCATTTGACAAAAAAATGGTAATAAGGCGGTTGCGTCTTATTTTTCAGGATAGTAAATTTGATGAGGGAAAGGGATGTGAAATATGTACGAGAAGGTTTCCATAGCTGATATTTATGGTATGAATGTATTTAATGATGCCATGATGTGTCAGTATTTACCCAAAAAAGTTTATCAGGAATTAAGGAACACCATTGAAAAAGGAGAAACATTGAACGCTTCTGTAGCCGATATCGTTGCCAATTCCATGAAAAATTGGGCGATTGAACGGGGCGCAACCCATTATACCCATTGGTTCCAGCCAATGACAGGAATTACAGCAGAAAAACATGATGCGTTTCTTGCACAAGCTTCCAATGGAAAAGCAGTTTTGGAATTTTCGGGAAAGGAATTGATTAAAGGCGAATCTGATGCTTCGTCCTTCCCTTCCGGGGGGCTGCGGGCGACTTTTGAAGCAAGGGGCTATACAGCTTGGGACTGTACTTCTCCTGCCTTCTTAAGAGAGGATGCCGCTACCATTACATTATATATACCAACAGCGTTTTGTTCTTACACAGGGCAGGCATTGGACAAGAAAACGCCCCTTCTTCGTTCCATGGAAGCTTTGAATACACAGGTTATGCGTATTTTAAGGCTTTTTGGAAATACAACAGCCAAAAATATTGTGATTTCGGTTGGAGCAGAGCAGGAGTATTTTCTCATTGAGCGTGAGTTATACAAAAAAAGAAAAGACCTGATTTTTACAGGACGAACTTTATTCGGTGCAACACCGCCCAAAGGGCAGGAGCTGGATGACCATTATTTTGGCAGCATCAAAGAAAGAGTAGCCTGCTTTATGCACGAGCTGAATGTGGAGCTTTGGAAATTGGGGGTTTCTGCAAAAACACAGCATAATGAGGTTGCACCCGCCCAGCATGAGCTTGCTCCTGTTTATGGCAACTGCAACATTGCTACGGATCATAATCAGCTGATTATGGAAGCCTTGAAGCGAATTGCCAGCCACCATGGTTTGGCTTGTCTGCTCCACGAAAAACCTTTTGCGGGAGTAAACGGAAGTGGTAAGCACAATAACTGGTCATTAGGTACTGACGACGGACAAAATCTTTTAGACCCGGGGAAAACACCTCATGAAAATGCACAGTTTCTTCTGTTTTTGGTTGCTGTCATCAAAGCGGTGGATATTCATGCAGATTTATTGCGTCTTTCGGCTGCTAACCCCGGAAATGACCACCGATTGGGCGTTCATGAAGCACCTCCGGCGATTATTTCTATTTTTCTGGGGGATCAGCTTCAGGATATTTTTAACCAAATTGAGCATGGCGGAGCCACCAGTTGTATTCAAGGCGGAAAGATGCGCGTAGGTGTCAATACCCTGCCTACATTAAAAAGAGATGCCACAGACAGAAACAGAACCTCACCCTTTGCTTTTACAGGCAATAAATTTGAATTTAGAATGGTTCCTTCCTCTGGTTCTATTTCAGGCCCCAATTTTGTGCTGAATACCATAGTGGCTGATGTTTTGGAAGATTTTGCCGATGAACTGGAAAAAGAAGAAAACGTTACCGAAGCTGTTCATAATTTGATTTGCAGAACTTATAAGGAACACAAAAGAATTATTTTTGACGGTAATGGCTATTCAGATGAATGGGTAGAAGAAGCGGAAAGCAGAGGACTTCCGAATTTAAAAACTATGGTGGATGCCATTCCTGCTCTGATAACGGAAAAATCCATTACAGTCTTTGAACGGCACAAAGTACTGAGCCGTGCAGAGCTGGTTTCTCGTGCGGAGATTAATTACGAGGCGTATATCAAACAAATCAATATTGAAGCAAGAACTATGATTGATATTGCATCCAAACAGATTCGTCCTGCAGTCATCAAATACGCAGGCACCTTGGCTGCCTCTATCACTGCCATCAAAGAGGCGGGGGGCGATGTATCTGCTGAGGAAGAACTGTTCCAAAAGATTAACGGTAATATTAAGTTATTCAATGAGAATTTGAAAAAGCTGGAGGATGTGACGGAAGCAG
Organism: uncultured Candidatus Epulonipiscium sp.; assembly: GCA_964497675.1. Classification (GTDB taxonomy): domain Bacteria; phylum Bacillota; class Clostridia; order Lachnospirales; family Anaerotignaceae; genus CAZCDP01. The sequence goes on along the minus strand of CAZCDP010000005.1, from coordinate 23,592 downwards.
GACATAAAATGGAAGCAACCAATCAAACACAAGCAATTTTTTACCGTGATCATATTGCAACAGCCATGGCAGAGTTACGGAAACCGGCAGATCGTCTGGAAATGCTGGTAGATGAAAACGAGTGGCCATTCCCCACCTATGGGGAGTTGTTATTCAATATCTAACTCTGTTATCTGACAACCTTAGAGAATAAAATTTGAAATTTTTTTAACAGTCTATCCATAAGGGAGCGTTTACCCTATGGATAGACTGTTTTTTGTAATATACGGAGTAAATGTTATTTTAGAACTTGGCTTGTATTACAACAAGGCGCAGAAAAGTACGGCCATTACCGATGTTTTGATGATTTTTATGAAAAAAATCTACAAATATAAATACAAAACAAGAAAAAAATTAACATTTGGAACAGAAAAACAATAAAATGCTTTATTTATTTAAAAAATTTGTTAATTTTCTTGCAATCTGAGTGGATGAGCAGTATAATAAGAAGCAGAAAGGGAAAAAGCTATTGCAAATGCATGAAAATTTGAAATAAAATGCGGTTGTAATTTAGCTATAATCACCAGACAATATGCATAAGTTATATATAATATCTAAAATCAAGGGGATTTGGTTTGGTATATTAGATATAATTTAGTAGGAGTGAACAGAATGGTTAAGGACGATAAAAGAATCAGAATCATCACGGGTCATTATGGAAGCGGTAAAACAGAATTCGCAATCAACTATGCTGTGGCTCTGAGTAAGGTATCTTCTCGGGTGGCTTTGGGAGATTTGGACATCGTAAATGTCTATTTTCGCTCCAGAGAAAAACGGGAGGCACTGGAAGAGATGGGCATCAAGGTCATTTCTTCTTCTATTCAGGGAGATAGTGCTGATTTACCGGCTGTATCCGCTGAAATGATGACACCGGCGAAGGATTCTTCCTATGATTATGTTGTCGACTTGGGCGGAAACGACGTAGGCACCATGGTGCTTGGGCGGCTGAAGCCTATTATGAAACCCGAAGAAGTTGACTTCTTCATGGTAATAAATGTAAACCGTCCGGACACTTCTACGGCAGCAGGCATCATAGAACAAATGAAACAACTGGAAGC
>CAZCDP010000005.1:14490-22458 GCA_964497675.1 uncultured Candidatus Epulonipiscium sp. | reverse complement strand
TTCTTCCGGCTTGAAGGTTACAGGATTTATTAACAACACCAATTTGATCCGAGAAACAACCGCGGAGAATATCGCTTATGGCGATAAAATACTGCGGGAGGTAAGCGAAATCACAAAGGTACCTGTCAGATACGTTACTTATGTACAAGAAGTATTGGACGAGGAGTTACCGGTAGGAATTAGCGGAGAGGTTTTCCCGTTGCAATTTTATATGAGAAAACCATGGATGTAATTCAAATATTTATGGAGGTGTGTTTTGAATGGCTAAAGGTAAGGTAACAATCAATGAGTTTTACTGCAAGGGCTGTGAGCTGTGTGTATCTGTCTGTCCCAAGCATGTTCTGAAACTTTCAGAAGTAAGACTGAATGCGGGTGGCTATAACCCTGTAGAAGCGATTTCTGATGACTGTATCGCCTGCACAAGTTGCGCGAGAATGTGTCCAGAAGCCGCAATCACTGTAGAAAAAATAGGTTAAGAGAGGAGGAATTTCAATGGCAAAGGTTTTAATGAAAGGTAATGAAGCAGTTGGTAAGGCAGCGATTGAGGCTGGATGCAGATTTTTCTTTGGCTATCCGATTACTCCTCAGAGCGAATTACCTGAATATTTATCAAGAGAATTACCCAAAGTAGGAGGCACTTTTGTTCAGGCTGAATCTGAAGTGGCAGCAATCAACATGGTTTATGGTGCAGCAGCAGCAGGAGCTCGTGTTCTTACAAGTTCATCCTCACCGGGTGTTGCTTTAAAACAGGAGGGTATTGGTTATATCAGTAATGCCAGCCTTCCCGCAGTTATCGTTAACATGATGCGTGGCGGCCCGGGACTTGGGACAATCCAGCCAAGCCAGGCTGACTATCATATGTGCGTTAAGGGCGGAAGCAACGGTGATTATCATAATATCGTTATGGCACCATCTTCCGTACAGGAAGCAGTTGATATGGTAATTGAGGCATTTGACCTTGCTGATTACTATTTAACACCAGTACTTATTCTTGCTGATGGTTTAATTGGTCAGATGATGGAGCCGGTTGAATTCAAGCCAGCACCTCACAGAAACCTTCCGGAAAAGACATGGGCTTTGACAGGTAAAGGCAAAGGCGAAAAACATATGGTTGTCAACCTTACACTGGAAGCCATTGAATGTGAAAAGGAAAACCATAAATTACAAGAAAAATATGATGTAATCGAAGCAAACGAACAGAAATGGGAAGACTACATGATGGATGACGCAGAATATGCTTTCGTATCCTATGGTACATCTGCAAGAATCGTGAAAACATCTGTGGATGCTTTGAGAGCAGAAGGCTACAAAATTGGTTTAATCAGACCAAAAACATTATGGCCATTCCCTGAAAAGGCATTCCAGAATGATAAGATTAAAAAATATCTGGACATTGAAATGAGCATGGGACAGATGGTTGATGATGTAAAAGTAGCGTGCAACGATAAGAATAAGGTGACTTTCTTCGGCAGAACAGGCGGCGTTATTTTGACACCGGAGGAAGTAATAGAATTTGGTAAATCCGTAATGGGAGGTGACAAATAATGTCAGTTGTATTTGAAAAAACAAAAGGTTTAACAGATGTCAAATTGCATTATTGCCCAGGCTGTTCTCATGGTATTGTACATAGACTTGTAGCAGAATGTCTGGAGGAAATGGGCGAATTGGAAAACACAATTTGTGCAGTTCCTGTTGGTTGTGCTGTATTAGCAAATAAATATTTTGATTTTGACTCTATTCAGTGTGCCCATGGTCGTGCACCTGCTACAGCAACTGGTATTAAAAGAGTGCATCCTGATAAAATGGTTGTTACCTATCAGGGTGACGGTGACCTTGCTTCCATCGGTACTTGTGAAATCGTTCATGCTGCTGCAAGGGGTGAGAAAATCACTACAATTTTCATCAACAATGGTATCTACGGCATGACAGGCGGTCAGATGGCTCCTACCACATTACCCGGTATGAAAGCTACCACTGCTCAGAACGGTAGAGATGTTAAGATTCAGGGCTATCCCATCAGAGTAAGTGAAATGCTTGCTACATTAGATGGTCCTGTATATATCGAAAGAGTCAGCGTAGCAACACCTGCTCTTGTAGTACAAGCGAAAAAGGCAATCAGAAAATCACTGGAAGCACAAAAGGCAGGTCTTGGTTTCACATTTGTTGAAGTCGTATCAAGCTGCCCTACAAACTGGGGCTTAACACCTGTGAAGGCAATGGAATTTGTAAGAGAAAAAATGATTCCTTACTATCCTCTAGGTGTTTATAAAGATCTTACAGAGGAGGGCAAATAATATGAGTACACAAAAAATTTGCTGTGCAGGCTTTGGCGGCCAGGGTGTTCTTAGTATGGGTAAGCTTCTTGCATATGCAGGAATGTTGGAAGGAAAAGAAGTTTCATGGTGTCCGTCTTACGGCCCTGAAATGAGAGGTGGTACAGCGAACTGTGCAATCGTTGTTTCTGACGATCCGGTTGGCTCCCCTGTTATTACAGCAGGCGCTACTGCTTCCATCGTTATGAACCTTCCTTCTTTTAATAAATTTGTTGACATCGTTGGAAAAGGCGGAAATGTTATTCTGAACTCCAGCTTGATTGACAAAAAGGTAGAAAGAACAGACATTAATGCCTATTATGTACCTGCAAATGATATGGCAAAAGAAATGGGAAACCCCAAATTAGCAAATATCATTCTGCTGGGCGCATTGATTGAAAAAACAGTTTCTGTTGATGCTGTTTTAGAAGCATTCACAAAAGTATTCGGCGAATCCAAAGCTAAGTTTATCCCTATCAACAAAGAAGCTTTGACCAAAGGCGCTGAGCACGTAAGGAAATAAGAAATAACGATAAAAGTTGAAATTTATATTAACGCCGTATCGGAAGGTATTCTGATACGGCATTTTTGTTCATCTAAAACTCTCGTAGAAAGGAATTATGATTTTATAGACAGAGGCAGAAAAAAGAGATATACTAAGATAAAATAAGAAAGGAGGAGGAAATTTGGAAAAACAGAAATTAAACGAGCTTTTTATATTGACTTCTTTTTTATGTTGCTTTGTGGTGATGATTCATTTATCCTCTTATCCTGTAAACTTACTGACGGTGGGGAGTTGGCAGCATAAGATTTTTTTTCTGGGGAATAAAGCATTGTCCTTTGTAGTACCGGGTTTTGTTTTTTTAAGCGGACTGAAGCTAACCTATTTGTATAGGGAGAAGGATTTTGTCTTTTCTGATTTCATGAAAAAACGGTTTTCTAAAATACTAATACCCTATGTTTTTTGGTATATTGCTTATACGATCCTGTTTCGTCTTTTGGGCTACGCAGAGGCGAAAACCTTGATACAGCATTTATTTTCTTTTTTTATGGGAGATTTGGTGTCCCCTTTTTATTTTATTACCATTATTTTTCAGTTTTATCTTTTGTTTGGATTGATTTTGTTTTTATTCAAAAAATATAGTCATCGGACAATTCTATTGCTATCTGTAGTGGTAGAATTTTTTTATCTGGAATATATATATCTTCCTTATGAGGATCGCTTTTTTTTGACCTATCTCTTATATTTTGTACTGGGATGCTATGTTGCATTTCATCTGGATGGGTTTCGGAAATTTCTTCAAAAGGGGGAAGTCTTTTTATGTGGCAGCTATCTTTTTCTGACCCTTTGGCATATATTCCATGCCTATGATTCGGCAGTGAATGGAACGCCCTATGCTTATTGGCGGGTGATTACCTGCCTGTTTTCTTTGAGTGCCATTTTTGTCTATTATCAGCTTTCTATGACTTTGCAAAGAATAGGGAATGAAAAAGGAATCATGATTTTTCGAAAAATGGATGAGGCAAGCTATCTTGTTTTTTTGAGCCATTGCTTTTTCATTTATCTTTGCAACGGGTTTTTGAGCAGACTTGGACTTGCCTCTGTGACAGGCAGATTTATTCTGAATACTTTAGTAGTTTTTCCAGTGGTTTTTGGCGGTGTTTTTTTGTGGCAGTACGCAAAAAAACGGCGGTTCCAGTCAGTTTTTGTCCATGGAAATCCATAAAAAGAGTTTCTTCCAAAAAGATTTTATGATATAATAAAAGGTAGAGATTTATGGGATAGCTGGGGAGGTGGGAGGATTTATCATGTCAGTAAAAAACAAAGTGAAAATAGCAATAGATGGAAAAACCTTTACGCTTATGGGCTTTGAATCGGAAGAACATATGAAAAAGGTTGCGGATTATATTAACGAAAAAATAAAAGAAGTTCGCAAAAACAGTGCATCAATTTCTCTGGACTCCAGCCTTGCCTATATTTTGACTTCTATCAATGTTGCCGATGATTATTTAAAGGCGCAGGAGAAAACAGAAGAATTTCGTATGCGTTTAAATGAACTGGAAAAACAAAGCAATGCCGATAATTTTCAGGAAAAAATCAGCGTATTGGAGGCAAAGCTGGAACAAACAGAGGAAGCAAGGAAAAATGCGGAAAATAAGTTGGACAGCTATATCATGGCCATGGAAGGGAATATGAATTATAGTGGAGGCCGTGGGAATAATCGTGTCAAAAATAACAAAAAATAATAGGAAATCAGAATCAATAGCAGTGATTTTTTATCGTTCTGCTATTTTTTCAATTTGTAAATACACAGCATCAAGGGATGCAACGGAAGGAGAACAAATATGACAGTACCCAATATGCCGGAGCTTTTGTCACCGGCCGGTTCCATGGAAAGTTTATATGCAGCGGTGAATAACGGATGTAATGCTGTTTATCTAGGTGGAAAGCTTTTCAGCGCCAGACAGTTTGCGGAAAATTTTTCATTGGAGGAGCTGGAGGCGGCGTGCGATTACTGCCATCTTCGTGGAGTCAAGGTTTATGTTACGGTAAATACAGTTTATAAAGAAAAAGAAATGACGGATTTTTTGGACTATATCGAAAAACTCTATATAATGGGTGTAGATGCTTTGATTATGCAAGATTTGGGGGCGGCTTCTCTGGTTCGGAAGGCTTTTCCTGATTTTCTTCTCCATGCCAGCACACAGCTGACCACAAACAATTTGAAAGATGTGGAGTTTTTGTACGAGCAGGGCTTTCAGAAGGTCGTTTTGAGCCGTGAGCTTTCCTTGGATGAAATCAGACACATTGCGGAGCATACGGAAGCGGAAATCGAAACCTTTGTCCATGGTGCTCTTTGTGTTTCTTATTCAGGGCAGTGTATTATGAGCAGTATGCTGGGGGGAAGAAGCGGCAACAGGGGACGATGTGCCCAGACCTGCCGTCTGCCTTACAGCTTGTATCGGGGATATGATAAACTCAAAGAAGGGTATTTGCTTTGTCCGAAGGATATTCAAACCATTACCATATTGCCGGAGTTGATGGAAGCGGGAATCCGTTCCTTTAAAATTGAAGGCAGGATGAAAAATCCAGAGTATGTGGCAGGGGTAACACAAATTTACAGAAAATATATAGACCTTTATTCGGCACATCCAGAACAGTATGAAGTGGATAACAAGGATTTAAAGATTTTGATGCAGCTTTTTAATCGAGGCGGTTTTACGGAAGGGTATTATAAAACCTTTTCCGGCAGTGATATGATGAGCGTAGAGCGTCCCAAAACATGGGGGCTGAAAACGGGATTTGTGGACAGCTATAACGCCAAACAGGGCAGGGTAACCATTCGTACAAGGGAGCCTTTGGTGCCTGGAGATGGAGTAGAAATCTGGACACAGCAGGAGCCCCATACGGGAAGCAATATTTCCCGACCCTCCAAAGCAGGGGAGGTTATCAGCTTTTTGGTAAAAGGTGACATTTCCAAAAACGATGTGGTATATAAAACCCATGACAAGCTGTTGAGCGATACCTTGAAAAAAACATGGGAAAAAGATACAAGGAAAAAGCCTGTTTGCGGAATACTGAAAGCAAAAATTGGTGAGCCGGTGACCTTCCAAATGTGGGACGACCAAGGAAGCTGTGTGTTTGTTTCCGGTGAAGAGGTACAGGCGGCACAGAATCAGCCTTTATCCTTGGAAAAATTAAAACAGCAGGCTGAAAAAACAGGAGCTACCCCTTTTGTACTGGAAAACCTTGAGGTTATTGCGGATGAAAATATTTATATAAGCATCAGCAGTATCAATGCTTTGCGGCGTGCGGCCTCTGATGCCTTGGAACAGGCTATTCTTAAAAAATCGAAACGAAAAGCAAAAACAGAGAGTTCGCCGGAAAAACGGGAACCTTCCCCATTGATTACCCAAAAGAAGCTGAATGTTCTGGTCAGCACAAAGGAACAGTTTGATGTGGTTTGCGAGGATCGCGGCGTAAATATTATATACTATGAACTTTGCGATGGATTTGAAAAAAATCTGGAACAGGCCATCGAAAAATGCCGTCATAATGGCGTGAAGCTTTATTGTGCGCTGCCTCGTATCGACAGGGAGTATTCTGAAAGACTCTACGGGGATTTTGTGGAAAAATTGAAAACCAGCGAAATCGATGGGTTTTTAGTACGTTCTCCCGGACAGTTCCATGATATTTTAGGGACGGGAAAAAAAATCACTGTGGATTATAATATGAACGTGTTTAACAGGGAAGCAGTGGAGTTTTGGCGGACAGCAGGTGCAGATACAATCTGTGTTTCTGTAGAACTGAATCTTTCGGAAATCAATGAAATGGGAGGGGAAGATTGCGAGATGTTGGTTTATGGTTATCTTCCTCTTATGACTACCCATCAGTGTCCTGTGGGGAATTTTGCAGGCGGAAAAACAGGGGGCATTTACTGTTCAGAAAGAGGAAATGAGGATCTTTATTTTCTAAAAGACAGAAAAGGAATGAAGTTCCCTTTGATGACAAATTGCAAGCAGTGTGTCTGTTCTGTATTAAACGGAAAGCCCTTGTTTACACTGAAATTTTATAACGAAATTTTGGAAAGCACAACGGGTAGTGTTCGGCTTCTTTTTACCAAGGAAGGCCCAAAAAGGACAGAACGGATTTTGAAGGCTTATGGCGAAATGACACAGAATTGCAGCCAGGCGAGCCTGGAAACGAAAGTATTACTGGACGAAATGAGTGAAAAGGGAAGCACCAAAGGACATTATTTCCGAGGTGTAGAATAATCCATAAGAGAGGGTTACTATGTTTGATTTAGTGATAATGCTCAGCAGATTTTTATTCGCCTTCTATATTATATTTTTTTTGTGGCAGGGTATCGTATATGTGGCCTACGAACAGGGCGGCTATTTAGGCAGCCCTTTCCGTGCTGTTTCAAAACAGAGAAGGACTATTGTGTTGATGCATATTACAGCATTTCTGATATTAGCTTATCAGCCAGAGCTATATTTATTTGAGATGAAAACATTGCTGGTCGGGGCGGCAGGTCTTGCCTTTATACTGATTGCTTTTTCAGCTGTGGATAAGTTTTATTACGAAGGCTGTCCTTTGATTTGGACGGGTATGTTCTTTTTACTGGATACAAGTCTGATTATGCTGCAGAGGATTAATCCATCTTTAGCAATTCGTCAGTTGGTTTGGATGACCATTGGTGTCCTAATCATGCTGTTTATTCCTTTTATACTTCGGATGATTCCTCGTTTTGAAATATTTGAATGGGCCTATATCATCGTTGGATATGGGCTGATTCTCAGTACTCTTTTATTTGGCAAGCAGAAGAATGGCTCTGTAAACTGGCTGGAAATGGGCCCCATCACATTCCAGCCTTCGGAAATCGTTAAATTTTTTTACATTTTTTATCTTGCCAGTGTATTTCGAAAAAAGGTACAGCTGAAAGAGCTTCTGTTTACAGGTGCCCTTAGCGGAGGAATCGTATTGCTTCTGGTGATGCAGAAGGATTTGGGCGGTGCTCTGATTTTTTTTATGACTTATATGGTGATGCTATACATAGCTACATCCAATGAGATATTGTTTTTTTTCGGTATGGGTGCGGCAAGCGTTGCGGCGATGCTGGCATACAAACTGTTTTCTCATGTCCGTGTCCGT
>CAZCDP010000005.1:0-14480 GCA_964497675.1 uncultured Candidatus Epulonipiscium sp. | reverse complement strand
TTTCGGCATGGAAAAACCCTTGGGCTGATATTGAAAGCGGCGGTTATCAGATTGTCAATTCCCTCTTTGCTATTACGACTTGGGGGCTTTTTGGCAGCGGTTTGACCAAGGGGATGCCACGAAGTATTCCTGTTGTGGAAAGTGATTTTATATTTGCGGCGATTTGTGAGGAATTCGGCGCAGTATTCGGTATGGGGATTGTCTGTATTTTTATTATGATTTTTTTTCGGGGGATTATAATTGCCCTATATTGTGAAAGAAGATACTACAGCCTTTTGGCCGCAGGTATTATTTCAATGTTTGCATTCCAGTCTTTTCTCATCATCGGCGGTGTTATCAAGCTCATTCCGTTGACGGGTGTAACATTGCCTTTTGTGAGTTATGGCGGCAGTTCTGTTCTGGTAAGTATCATGATGCTTGGTCTGGTTCAATGGATTAGCGTTTATTGTGAACAGCATAATCTGGAAGGAGATGAGCCACAGTATGAGTAATATGAAACGGAGCATGAAGCGTGTGTTCTGGCTGATTTCACTGACATTTTTTCTAATCCTTGGGTTTATGGTGAAATTAGTGGTTTTTGAGGGGGATGAGATTTCTGCAAGCCCCTATAATCCACGTCTGAATTATATCGACAATTCTGTAAAACGAGGAAATATCAAAGACAGCAACAATCAAATTATTGCGGAAAGTGTGGACATTGGGGACGGGACTTATTCTCGTAGGTATCCCCGTGCTCGTATGGCGGCACATATTACAGGTTATAGCAGTTTGGGGAAAACGGGTGTGGAAGCGGCAGAAAACTTTGAATTGCAGAATGTTCATAACGAAGTATGGCAGAGAATTAACAGTGTCATCACAGGTACAGAGGTTCAGGGCAATGATGTGGTGCTGACTGTAGATATGGATATTCAATCAGTAGCGGGGGAATTGCTTGGGGACAAAAAAGGCGCTGTTGTGGTGATGGAACCGTCAACGGGACGGGTTCTGGCATTGCAGGCGTATCCTGACTTTGACCCCAACAAGGTAAAAGAAAATTGGGAAGACTTAAAAAATGATGAAGATAGCGCTCTTGTAAACCGTGCTACCCAAGGACTGTATCCCCCCGGCTCTACCTTCAAGATTGTAACGGCTTTGGCGGCGATGGACTATGTGCAGGATTGGGAAAATTTTACTTACCAATGTAGTGGAGAGGCAGAGTTTGAAAATAAAGTTATTCATTGTTATAACGGTAAGGCACATGGTACTGTTGATATGAAAGAGGCTATGGCTGTGTCTTGTAACTGCTACTTTGCGGAGCTTGGCAAAAAAATAACCGGGGATAAACTACGAAAAGAGGCAGAAGCCCTTTATTTTAATGGGGATTATGGTTTTGCCCTTGCTTATAACAAGAGCAGATTTTCACTGGATAAAAATTCTTCTGAAAGCGAATTGGTTGAAACCTCTATTGGACAGGGAAAAACACTGGTAACGCCCTTATATATGGCGATGCTGGCATCTGCTGTAGCCAATGACGGGATTATGATGAAGCCCTATATTGTGGATCATATCGAATACTATAATGGCAATACATCCAAAACTACGGTACCGAAAAAACTAAGACAGGCATTTTCTGCGGAAGAAGCCAACCGTTTGACGGAAATGATGTCCGAGGTTGTTGCCAGCGGTACAGGCGGTGCAGCCCAGGTTCGGGGTGTAACGGTTGCAGGCAAGACGGGAACGGCAGAAAATAGTACAGGAAGTGACCACTCGTGGTTTATCGGATTTGCACCGGCAGAGAACCCAAAGGTTGCGGTGGCTGTGATGCTGGAAAATTCTGACCGAAGTGGAAGGGCAACGCCCATTGCAGGTAAAGTCATCAAAGCGGTAATGGATAAATATGGATACTAGAGGTTGCTTAAAAAAGGAAGCAACTTGGCTCTTTCTACTTAAAAGGGGTTCTGCTGTGTTAAAGTCCTGGAAATAACACCATTCTTTTTGTGGGTTTTGGTTTGCAGGACTTCTTTTTTAGCCAATTTTCCGTCAGCTTTTTCAAATATGCCCAAATAAAAAAATATATTTTCGAAAATGGGGCAAAACTATGTAATAGGCAGACTGTTAAAAAATAAAATTCCGCAGAAAAACCCAAGGGTTTAAGGATTTTTCCAAAACCCATGAAACGGTGGGCTTTAAAACGTGCTAAAAACGTAATTTTAGCGGACAGTATGGCTTGGAAGAAAAGCATAAGGGAGGTGGGTTGTGTCGGCAGGATTATTACAAGCGGCAGCAGCACCGGTGGTCATTGGCGCATTTTATATGTATATACGGGACAAGTATGAAAAAGAGCCTTATATGATGTTGCTTTTGGGACTGCTTTACGGTGTGTATTCTACATTTGTTATATGGGGTGTGGGCCTATTTTTGGAATGGGTATTTCCTCATGTGGAACAACCTTTTTACAGTGCTTTTGTCAGCTCTGCCGGTATTGAGGAATTGGTAAAATTCTTGTTCCTTTATTTCTTGGTATGGCGTAACCCCAATTTTAACGAACCTTTTGATGGGATGGTTTATGGTGTATTTATCTCCCTTGGTTTTGCATTATTGGAAAATATTATTTATGTGTTTCACAGTGAGTTGGGTGGCTATAGTACAGCTATGGCAAGAGCAGTGTTTTCTGTACCGGGTCATGGGTTATTTGGTGCACAGATGGGATATTATTTTGCTACGGCAAAATTTGAAGGCAAAAAAAGGTATCTGTGGCTGGCACTTTTTGTGCCTTATGTATTACATGGTATTTATAATTATATTCTGTTTTTGGACCGACGTTTGCTGTGGATTCCGTTCCTTGCTTTTGTGGTGTTTTTATGGGTGCTTGCCCTTGGACGAATCAAAAAGCTTCTGGCACGTTCGCCCTTTAAATGATAAATATTATTTTTGGCGCAATTTGCCTTGCATCCTTGAAAAATATGCCGATACACTGTATACTATTAGCAATGAAGGCTAAAAATAATAAAGCGGAGGTATTTCAGTGATAGAAGCAGTCAGCTGCGGCGGCGTTGTGATTTGCAGGTGGAAAATCCTTCTTCTATATAAAAACCAAAATGGTAAATATATGGGCTGGGTTTTACCAAAGGGTACTGTGGAAGCAAAAGAAACATACCGGCAGACAGCTTTGCGTGAGGTGAAGGAAGAATCGGGAGCAGCAGGAGAGATTATCAAATATGTTGGAAAAACAGAATATAATTTCAAGGGTAACGATGATATGGTCAACAAGACGGTTCATTGGTATTTGATGTCCGCCGCTTCTTTTTATTGCAAGCCCCAGAGTGAAGAATACTTTGCGGATGCTGGATTTTATAAGTTCCACGAAGCGTACCATCTGCTAAAATTCAACGACGAGCGTCAGATTTTAAAAAAAGCGTACTTTGAATATAGTGAGCTAAAGAAAAACAAGGACGTTGCCAAAAAAAAATTATTCAGAGAATATCATTAGTGATATGATAAAAACATCATAAATATATAGAAAAAGAAAGAGAGGATTTTAAGTATGAAAAAATATTTTGACGGAAGTACCTCCCTAGAGGATTTAAAAGACGCAGTTTTGAAGATTCAAAAAAAGCAAGACAAAAAAGCTTTTTATGCATTTATTGCGATTGTAACAACAGTTTTGTTGGCAACGGTTCTCGGCGTTGTTTATTTGCTCAAGAGAAAAATGGAAGATGACTATGATGAAGATTGGGACTGTTGTGATTGGGATGAGTTTGAAGAAGACGAGTGCGGTGACGGCGAATGTTGCTGTACAGATAAAGACGTTGACACATCTGTGAAAGTTGAAAAGCTTTAAGCAGCAGGATTACAGAAACCGCCTTAAGGGCGGAAAATAAGAGTGAAAAAGTGAGTGCAGTGCACTCATTTTTTTATGGATTCGTTTTACAAGGACAAGTCGGAAAACAGGAAGCATGGATAGGAAGGGAACCGGGTGGATATTTGTTGCAATGAAGGGCATTTCGTATTATAATTATATAAGTTTATGCCTATATGGATATAAGAAGCGATAGCTTTATAAGGAGAAGCCAATGGAAGAAACAGTAATAGTGATTATGTTAAAAGATAAGGTTACCGGTTTTCTGGATAAGGAACTGGGAGCTTATACCATAGAAGAAAATGAAGATATGATATATAATACTTATGCAGTAAAAAATAAAGACGATGGGTATACCATTTTTATGAGGCTAACCTGTGACAGAGATGTTAGTGACTGGGAATTTAATGCGATTTATGATTATTATGATACAAATCCCCTGACATCTTTGGTAAATGCTGTGGATGAGGATACAGAACAGTATAATCCTACTTGGCTGGTAACCTTTGATTTTTTGGATAATATAGAAGAAATGGAAGAAAAAATCAACAAAATATTGAGTGTCCATAAAGAGGAACTGCTTTCGGTCTATGATGCTATAGCAGACAAAAAGGATGATTATATTGATAAAAAGGACTAAAAACTGGCGAAAGCTTCTGACTGTATTTGGAGCTTTGCTTTGTATGTTGACATCTTGTCAATTTGGCGGAAATCAGCAGGAGGAACCGGATCATTCTCATGCAGAAGATGGAGAGAACTCCAAAAATCCGAAAAAAGCGGGGGAAACGTCCGGAACCGATAAGAAAAATCTTGATTCCAATAAAGGAAGCGGCACGAAAGAGGAAGAGAAAGGAAACAATACAACGACAAAGAAAACAGGCTCGAAAGCCACCAAAAGAAACCACCCATTTACGGGCTGGGGCAGTGAAAGCTCTAGCCAATATTGGAATAATTTAAAATTGGTGGCAGAACACGCAGGTACATATTATAGAAATTCTGCTTCTCAGGTAAGACTTATCAGTAAGGGAGGGAAAATGTATAATAGTAATGGGGAAGAGTATGTGGGGATTCAATACCTTTGTAAAAATACAGGGATGAGCCGAAGTCTTATTGATTTTAGCTGTGATGTGCTGTTGATGAAAGGAAGCGATTTGGCTGTCTATGATGGGGCAGATGTGTCCCAAGGCAGTATGGGCTTTGGCGTATTTACAGCCGCAAAACAGCCATCGGGTGATAAAATCATGATTTCTTCTCCTGAAGGGAAAGCAGGAGTTCTTTCTGAGAAAGACTATCGTGAATTGCTGAAAAATTATAATCAGGAGCATGGGTATATCAGAAAGGTTGCAGCAGGAGCTACGGAATATGAGAGAATTTTGAACTTCATTCGGGTTTATGATGGCAGATATGATAAATATTTTGTGCGGGAAGTGCGGATAGATAATAAATATGCCATTGTTACATTATCACCCCAGACAAATGCTCTGGACATCAAACAATACATACTGGTTAACGACAACAGTTTTTGGGAGGTTGCCATTGATGGATTGGAAAGGGAATATAATCTGACTGTGAGCATCAACAAGGTTTTGCCTGATTTTAACCTGAGAATGCTCCCAAACTACAACATTGCTGAGTATAAAAATGATTTGAAAGCAGATTATTCGGATGTATTCAGAACCATGGTCTATAACGGATATATGAATGATTCCAGTCAGGTTAATTATAAATGCGGTACAGCGGACTATTGCTATCTGGTTTTATACACCGGTGAAAGATATTATGGTGTAAAGAAAAATGGAAACTGGGATATCAGAAAAGTATCATCAGCCGGAGAAGCCTTTGATTTGATGACGGCTATGGGCGGTGGCGTACCATCCTTTATTATACTGGACGAATAAGGATATGAGAGGGATATTATGGGCGAACCTTTTGGAACAAAGGTTGTGTCAATTAAGGTCAATGATTTTTCTCTTGCCCAAACTTTGGAATGCGGGCAATGTTTTCGTTTTAAACAAACAGCGGAAAACCAATATACTGTCATTGCCTGTCAAAGGATACTTTCTATCCGACAGCACGATGACAGTATCCTTTTTTATGACACAACAAAAGAAGAAATAGAGCAAATCTGGATGGATTATTTTGACTTCAAAAGGGATTATGGAGAAATACAGAAAAAATTGTGCCGAAAAGATACTGTGATGTCGACGGCGGTTGATTTTGCACCGGGAATCCGTATTTTGCGTCAGGATTTTTTTGAATGTCTAATTTCCTTTATCATTTCTCAAAATAATCATATTCCACGAATCAAAAAAAATATAGAAGCCATCAGCCATGCTTACGGCAGTTTCTTGGGAGAAATAGGAGGGGAAGCATTGTATGCTTTTCCAACACCAAAACAGTTGGCAGAGGTTTCTGAGGAGAATTTGCGGCAGCTTAATCTGGGGTTTCGTGCAAAATATATTGTAGATGCCGTAAAAAGGCTTGTAGAGCAAGAAATTCCTGTGGAGCGCTTTGCAGAGATGACCACAGAGGAACTAAAAAAGTGTCTGATGACGATTTATGGAGTTGGCCCCAAGGTGGCAGACTGTGTCATGCTATTTTCATTGGGAAGGTATGAGGTATTTCCTGCTGATGTATGGATTAGACGGGTTATGTCCTATTTTTATTTTGGAAACAAGGAAATTCCCTTGCACAAGCTTCAGGAGATAGCAGCGGAGAGATTTGGGGAATATGCTGGATTTGCCCAGCAGTATTTATTTCATTACGCAAGACAGCAGAGGATTGGGAAATAAGACAGCCTCAAAGTGTGACAGGAGGGGATAAGTATGGTGAAAACAAATGCGATGCGTCTGTTGGAAGCGGAAGGAATCCGTTACCGAACGGCGGAATACGAATATGACGAGATGAATTTATCCGGTCTTCACGCCGCAAATGCAATAGGCATCCCTGCACAGCAGGTTTTCAAAACTTTGGTGACAAGAGGGGATAAAACAGGTATCTTAGTGTTTTGTATCCCTGTGGATATGGAGTTGGATTTGAAAAAGGCGGCTGCGTTATCAGGAAATAAAAAGCTGGAAATGACTCATGTGAAGGAACTTTTGGGGCTGACAGGATATATTCGCGGCGGTTGTTCGCCCATTGGCATGAAGAAAAAATATCCTACGTTTATAGATGAAACAGCTATATTATTCGATGAAATTGCAGTCAGCGCAGGTATGCGGGGGGAACAGATTATTCTTGCTCCAGAAAAACTCATTGCCTTTATACAAGCTGCGGAAGGGGATATTACCAAGGAAATGAATGTGTGAATAGGGTTGTTATCAGCGTGTCAAAAAAGTCAGAGTGTAGGCATTGAACGTGTTCATAAAGTGGGTATTGTAGAACAAAAAGCTGATTTCCTTGTGCAAGGGTACAAGGAAATCAGCTTTTCTTAACTTACATTTTCAGATAAAATTTTTATAATACTTGAGCTTGTGCCAGACGGCATCGGAGCAAAGGTCCTAAAATTGAAGCAATGATAATTTTTGCCAAATCTCCGGGAATAAACGGAATCACGCCTAGGCCAAGCCCATGCATAAAGGTAGAATTGGTTTGGTACGCCAGCCATAAGGTGCCAAATAAATAAGTTATGATTGTGCCTAAAATCATACCAAGAATAGCCATACTTTTTTTTGTGGGAATTTTTCGATAAAAAATCCGCTGATGGCTGCCATAAAGATAAAGCCGATAAGATAGCCTCCCGTAGGACCGCCCAGTTTGCCGATACCAGCGGAAAATCCTGAAAATACGGGAATTCCGATTAAACCAATTAATAAGTACAAGAGATAACTGAAGCAGCCTTTTTTCCAGCCCAGCATAAAAACTGTGATATAAATGGCAAGATTGGTAAAGGAAATAGGTACGGGACTAAAGGGCAGTGGGAGGGATAAGGGGCCCAAGATACAAGTAACAGCAGCCATAAGGCCGATGAGTGCCAGTTCGTGGGTTGTTAATTTTTTCGTCATAATGATTTCCTCTTTTCTTTCGTTGTTTATGATAAGTCAAAGCCTGCGTTTGTCAGCATTTTAATATCCTGCTGAATGTTGTTTCCGGAGGTGGTTAGAAGGTTTCCTGTGATTGTTGCATTGGCACCGGAAAAAAATGCTTTTTCACCGGAATGTGCCATCAGAGAACGGCCTGCAGCCAGTCGGATTTCCGCAGTGGGATTAAAAAAGCGAAAAATAGCCAAAGTTTTTAAAATATCTTCTTCTGAAAGCCTTAAAATATTTTGAAAAGGTGTACCGGGAATAGGTATCAATACATTAATAGGGATGGAATTTACGCCTAATTCAGCAAGGCTTAACGCCATATCTATGCGATCCTCCCATGTTTCGCCCATGCCGATGATACCGCCTGAGCATACGGAAAGTCCTGCTTTTTGTACGGCTTTGATGTAGCGGATTTTGTCGTCATAGGTATGGGTGGTACAGATGTTTGGAAAGTTACGGCGTGAGGTTTCGATGTTCGCATGACATCTGGTTACGCCAACTTCTTTCAAAGCGATTAAAGCATCCTCAGAGAGAAATCCGTGAGCGGCACACAGGGAAACATTACAAGTTTCTTTCATTTTTTTGTAAGCTGAAAGAGCTGTTTTTAAGTCGTTTCCTTCCAGTGTTCGTCCAGAGGTTACGATGGAATAGCGGTGTATGCCTTCCTGTTCATTTTTTTTGCAGTCGTTAACTAAGGTGTCTGCATCCAGAAAGCCATATTCCTGCAAGCCTGTGGAATGGTGTGCAGACTGGGCACAGTATTTGCAATCCTCACTGCAACGGCCGCTACGCCCATTTACAATAGTGCAAAGACTTACTTTATTCCCACAAAAATGCTCCTTGATTTTGTCAGCGCAACGGCATAGGGTATCCAGTTCCTCGTTTAAAAGAAAGGATACATCATCCCTTCGCTGCAATCTTCGTCCATTTAAAATGTCGTCTGTGAGTTTTTTTGTCATCCGAAAAACTTCCTTTCTGTTTTCGATTGGAAAACAATGTGATTATAAAACAGAAAAGAAGGAATGTCAACTATAAAATTTAAAATGGTTTACAATGAGCGGTTTCATTCTGCAAAAAAACACCCCCATAAGTGCCGATTTTGGCATTTATGGGGGTGTTTAGGTAAGGGCGTTTATAAGTTTTCCATTTGCTCCAGCAGATTTTTAAACACAGCCATGGCATTTTTCAAAGGCTCTGTGGTACTCATATCCACACCAGCACCTTTTAACAAGTCAATAGAATACTCGGAATTTCCCTTTGAAAGGAAGTCCAGATAACGGTCGATAGCCGGCTGACCTTCTTTCAAGATTTTTTGAGAAAGGTCGATGGCGGCACTGTAACCCGTTGCATACTGGTACACATAGAAAGCATTATAAAAATGAGGAATTCTTGCCCATTCGATGTCGATTTTTTCATCTATGACAAGAGCATCACCAAAGTATTTTATGTTCAAATCCCGATAGATGGCGTTTAAGCCTTCGCAAGTAAGTGGCTGCCCTTTTTCCACCATGTCATGGGTGATTTTTTCAAATTCTGCAAACATAGTTTGGCGGAAGAAAGTGCCACGGAACTGTTCCATAAAATAATTGATGAGATAACGTTTCATAGCCTTGTCCTCTGTGGTTTTCAGGAGATAATCCATCAAAAGGGCTTCATTGCAGGTGGAAGCCACCTCGGCTACAAAAATCTTATGTCCCGAATAGAGATAAGGCTGTTTTTCCCATGTAAAATAGCTATGGAGAGCGTGACCCATTTCGTGGGCAATGGTGAACATACTATTGATATTGTCCGTATGATTTAAAAGCACATAGGGATGACCGCTATAGGTACCCCAAGAGTAAGCACCACTCCGTTTACCTTCGTTTTCATAAACGTCAATCCAGCCGCCTTCCAGTCCTTTTTTTAAGGTTGTAACATAGGTTTCCCCAAGAACGGACAGGGCTTTGATGACGGTTTGTTTCGCTTCTTCATAGGGGAATTTTCGTTCTGCTTCTGTCACCAAAGGAACGTAAAGGTCGTACATATGCAATTCTTCTACTCCCAGCATCTTTTTACGCAGAGCTACATAACGGTGAAGAAGAGGGAGGTATTGATGAACGGTATCTATGAGATTATCATAAACGGAAAGAGGGATATTATCATCCTCCAAAGCAGCCTCCATGGCGGAACCGTAATGTCTTGTTTTAGCAAAAAAGAAATCGGCTTTCACACTGGCACTGTAAGTAGCGGCCAAGGTATTTTTTTGCTTTAGGTACGTGTCATAGAGGGCTTCAAATGCGTTTTTGCGCAGGTCACGGTCGGCACTTTCCAGAAAAGATACATAGCGTCCTTTGGTCAGCTCCATTTCTTCACCCTTGGCATTTTTTACAGACGGGAATTTTAAATCTGCATCATTAAGCATAGTGAAGATTGTCTGTGGTGCGCCGCCCAGTTCTGCTGTTTTGGCAAGGAGGGCTTCCTCTGCCGCAGAAAGAGTATGAGCCTTCTGGCGCAGTATGTTTTCCAGAAAATGACCGTACCGGGCGAATTCTTTTGGTTTTTCCAACTGAAAGCCTGCCAGTACTTTTTCAGGAATGGACAGGATTTCCGGAACGATGAAGGAGGTTGCCGCAGAATAGGAGATTGCAAGCATTTCTGCGCGGTCGGAAAGACTTTGATAAAAGGAATTGGTGCTGTCTTCATGAAAACGCATGAAGGAGTATACATAGAGTTTATCGGTAATCTGGGAAACGGCATAGCAGGCAGTCAGGCAGTCCAGCAGATTTTGGGCAGACAAACTCAATGTGTTCTGGAATTTGGATAAGCTATTTATTTTTTCCTGTATTTCAGCGTATTCTTCTTCCCAGAGGGCATCGGTTGCATATAAATCTTCAAGACGCCATTGATATTTGACATCTGTTTCATTACGTTTCGGTAAAGCATTCTGATTATTCATTGTTCATCAACCTTTCTTTTTTCTTCATTCTTTCTATTATAACACCAGTTATTTCTATTATGAAAGAAAAACTAAAAAAAGAAATAAATCAACGTGTAATACAGTTTTGGGGTATAGGTTTTGTCGACACTCCCTCTTGGAAACTTTACCTCCAAGCTGCAACGAGGTTTCATCCTCAACCCATAACGGAAAACTCCGTTTTCCTTGTGAAACTTTGTGCTTTTGCAAAAAATCTCTGCTTGCGGACAACGGGGTTTCATAGTAATATAAAATGAAATAAAAGTGTCAATAATACGAAAGGATGGTTATTGATGGATGATAAAAAAGAAGATAAAAAGCTAAAAGTACTACTGGTGTCCTCTGAGGCAGCTCCTTTTGCCAAAAGCGGCGGCCTTGGCGATGTTGTGGGCTCGTTACCCAAAGCCCTGCAAAGCATGGGGGCTGATGTTCGCGTGGTACTTCCGAAATATATGTCAATAAAAGAAGAACATTTACAGGATGTGGAGTATGTAGGTTCCTTTTGTGTGAGCCTTTCTTGGCGGAATCAAGAGGCAAAAATACTGCAAAAAAATGGAGATGTTCCTGTTTATTTTGTGGAAAATGACTTTTATTTTGGTAGAGGCAGGCTTTACGGCTATGGTGATGACAACGAAAGATTTGCGTTTTTTTCCAAAGCAGTGCTGGATATGCTGGCATTGCTGGATTTTTACCCCGATGTGATTCATTGCAATGACTGGCAGACAGGACCTTTATGTATGTATTTGAAGGAAACCTATCACAAGATGATTTTTCATTCTAAAATTAAGACTTTATTTACCATTCATAATTTGCAGTATCAGGGCAATTTTGACAAAAGCACCATGGAGATGCTAGGCGTGCCTTATTACTGCTATGAAAACGGAAATGTGGAGTTTTACGGAAATGTCAGCTATATGAAAATGGGTTTGATTTATGGGGATTGGATTAGTACCGTAAGCAAAACCTATGCGAAAGAAATTCAGACACAGGATTTTGGCTACGGCATGGATGGGATTCTTCGCAGTAGAAATGACAGGCTCAGCGGTATCCTAAACGGTATTGATTACAAGACGAACAATCCTGCAACGGATTCACGCATCTATCAGAATTTTGACAGCAACAATATTCTTGATAAAAAAGAAAATAAAAAAGCATTGCAGAAACAGCTGGGATTGGAGCAAAGGGATGTACCTTTGATTGGTATGATTACTCGTTTGGCCAATCAAAAGGGACTGGATATTCTGGCTCAGGTTTTTGAGGAGATTATGCGGGAGGACATCCAGTTTGTATTACTAGGCACAGGAGAAAGCCATTATGAGCATATTTTTAAAAATATGGAAGAACGGCATCCCGGAAAAGTCAGTGCAAACATCATGTTTGACGATGTTTTGGCGCAGCGGATTTATGCGGCTGGTGATATGTTCCTTATGCCTTCTCTTTTTGAGCCTTGCGGGTTGGGGCAGATGTTCAGCCTTCGTTATGGTACAGTGCCTATTGTAAGGAAAACCGGTGGGCTGGCAGATACGGTTTCCCATTATAATCCAAAGACAAAAACAGGCAACGGCTTTGTTTTTGAAAGCTATGACAGTGGTGGACTGCTTTGGGCTGTGAAAGAAGCATTGAAGGTTTATCAGATGGGTGAGGCGGAGTGGAGCCGTGTGGTGAAAAACGCCATGGAAAGTAATGATTCATGGGAAAGCTCTGCTAAGGAATATATGACACTTTATGAAAAGTTAGTAAAGAAATAGAAAAAACCGGACAAGTCTGTTTTTGGCAGAAGGTCCGGTTTTTTCTATTTGACAGGGGGAGCGCTATTTTGGAGGGTAAAAAGCCGGATTAAATCAGACTGTCAAAAAACATCAAAACCGTGAGATTTGCCCACATGAGCGTATCATTAAAGTAACTACTGGAGGACCAAAGCTTGGTTTCTCAAGGAAAACGTAGTTTTCCGTTATGGGTCGAGGGTGAAATCCTCGTGGTGGTTTGGAGGTAAAACCTCCAAGAGGGGTGTAGACTTTATTGACATACACTGAACTGTATTTTGTTTTTTAAAAATACAGAAAAAAAGAGGATACTTATTTGCAAATATTCCTGCAATATAGTATCATGGAAAACAGAAATAGCGGTTTATTTTATGGGGGATAAGGTATGCACGAAGAAAACAGAAAAAGAAGAAAGAAACAGAAAATATGGATTTTTGTAATAATCGCTGTTATTATTTTAGGAGGGTTCTCAGGGGTTTTTTATATTGATACATTTTACGGAAAAGGATACATAAAGGGATTTTTTTTCGATGGAAAGCAGAAGGAAGAGAACAAAAAAAAAGAGGAAAAAGCTGACCAAGAAAAAATGCCGCCTGATGAGATTGCTGAAAATGTCAAACAGAAACACAGCATTAATATTGAAAGCAACAGCAAGACTTCTTTTCAGGTTTATAGGGAACGGTTTTTGATTTGTACACAAGATGGCGTTCGGTTTTTTAACGACACTGATGACCAGAAATGGAATGACACGTTTACGATGAATTCTCCCATATCTGTGAAGGAAGGGGAGTTCACTGCTGTTGGAGATATGTCCGGAAGAACCGTACGGGTTTATGATGCCGATGGGTTGAAATATATGGTGCAGACGGAGGGAGCACTGATACAGTTTGCACTGAATAAAAATGGGTATCTTGCGACTATCAGCAACAACAAAAATTCTTATAAAATCATGATATACAATGCTTCGGGAGCGGAGCTGAAGGGCAGAGTTGAGGAAACCGTTGGAATATATCCATTATCTGTTGATATTTCCGATGATAACAGGGTTTTTGCAGTGAGTTATCTGGATACCGCAGATATCGAGCCAATTGCCAGAGTATTGTTTTTTTATATTAATCGGAATGATGGCGAAAACTTTACGGACAGTATGTTTGCAGCGGTGGAGAAAGCTGATGAAATTATCCCTACTATAAATTATATGGGAAATGGTGTTTTGGCGGCTGTTTCTGATAAAAATATTTATGGGTTGAATGGAGCAGGAGAAGAGGTCTGGCAGTTGGAGCTGACAAATCAACTGGAGCGTGTTGATGTAAAAGGGAAAGAATATATTGTGGCGGCTTATGGTGATGAGCTTACCGGTAAGGAAGGAAAGAAGCCGGGCACTGTTGTATGGATTGACAGAAATGGAAAGGAAAATACAATTTTTGAAGGGAAGGACAGAGTGACGTATCTGAATGCCTTTGAGGACAGTGTGGTTATCGGATGCGGTCACAGCTATTATGATGTGAAAAGCAATGGGAAAGTGGTGTGGGAACACCGGGCGATGGGAGATGTTAGTGATATTTTGCTCATGGACGGTGGCAATAATATTCTATATGTCACAAAAAATACGGCGGATATTATGGACATCAATACCTTGAACCGAAAAGTGAAGCGGCTTGAACAGACATCAGCGGAAGAAGCGTCAGCGAAAAAAACAGAAGCAGATGAAAATAAATAAGCTATGCTTGGAAAACAGAAAAGCAGTAGAAGGACGATGTTCCGGTCAGAAAGAAAAGTGAAAAAATGTAGTTTCCTGAAAATATTATGATGACGGGATGGGGAAGTGAGTCTATGAATGTTTTTGATGTTGGGGCAGTGGCAGTGATTCTGTGGTGTGCCGTTGTTGCATATAGAAA
>CAZCDP010000004.1:37495-38032 GCA_964497675.1 uncultured Candidatus Epulonipiscium sp. | reverse complement strand
TTCTTTAAATCTGTTCTGCCATTTTTTTGTAAGTCTTATATTTTTCAGCTGCTACATCTGCTGCTTCTTTTAGAAGAACTTTTGCTGTTTCAGGGAACGTTCTTACCAATGAGGAATATCTTACCTCACCCATGATGAATTCGTTGTAGTCCATGGTAGGCTCCTTGGAATCCAGAATAAATGGGTTCTTGCCTTCGTTTTTCAAAATCGGATTGTATCTGTATAAGTGCCAGTAGCCAGATTCTACGGCCTGTTTGGATTCCAACTGTACGTTGTTCATGCCCTTGGAGATACCATGGTTGATACAAGGCGCATAAGCAATGATGAGGGAAGGTCCTTTATAGGCCTCCGCTTCTTTCAATGCCTTGATGAGCTGTGCAGGGTTTGCACCCAAGGCAACCTGTGCAACATAGATATAACCATAGCTCATAGCCAGCATACCAAGGTCTTTCTTTACGGTACGTTTGCCGCCTGCTGCGAACTGTGCAACAGCGCCGATTGGTGTTGCTTTGGAGGACTGACCGCCTGTATTGGAAT
>CAZCDP010000004.1:15734-37485 GCA_964497675.1 uncultured Candidatus Epulonipiscium sp. | reverse complement strand
CTGTATCCACAACGAGAACATTGATGTCTTCGCCCGTTGCCAGAACGTGGTCTAATCCGCCGTAGCCGATGTCATATGCCCAGCCATCACCGCCGTACATCCACATGGATTTCTTTGTCAGATGTTCTTTATTGTTCAGTATAAAAGCTTTCAGTTCAGCGGCTTCGCCTGATACCTGTAATTTTTCCAGAGCAGTCAAAAGAACTTTGGTGTCCTCTTTGCTTCTGTGACCGTCGTCAAAATTTGCAAACCAAACATCTGCGGCTGCTTTAAAGGCGGAATCGTCAGTTAAGGCAAGGAGCTCTTTCAATTTCATAGAAATACGGGCTCTCTGCTGTTGTACGGATAAAACCATACCAAGACTGAACTCTGCATTGTTTTCAAACAAGCAGTTAGACCATGCAGGACCCCAGCCGTCTTTGTTTGTTGTATAAGGAACAGAAGGTGCGGCGGCGCCCCAAGCCTGCGTACAGCCTGTTGCGTTGGCAAGGTACATTCTGTCGCCGTAAAGCTGTGTCATTAATTTTGCATAAGGTGTTTCTCCACAGCCTGCACAAGCGCCGGAGAACTCAAGGAGAGGCTGCTCGAATTGGCTGCCCTTTACGGAATATTTATCCATAGGATTTTCTTTGTAGGAAAGATCCATGGAATAATACCAGTTTTCCATCTGGTCAAGCTGTGTTTCGAGAGGCTTCATGGAAATAGCCTTTCCTTTGGCAGGACAAACCTGTACACAACTGCCGCAGCCCGTACAATCCAGAGGGTCTACCTGAATTCTGTATTGGTATTTAGCCATATCTTTTCCACCTGTTGCCTGTTTTGTTTGGTAGGAAGCAGGAGCATTCTTTGCTTCTTCTTCTGTCAGAAGGAAAGGACGGATGGTAGCGTGAGGACATACATAAGCACACTGGTTACACTGGATACATTTTTCAATATCCCATTCGGGAACGTCGATGGCAACCCCACGTTTTTCGTAAGCACTGGTGCCAAGAGGTGCCGTACCGTCTTCTCTGCCTGTAAATACGCTGACAGGAAGCAGGTCGCCCTTCAAAGCGTTCATAGGAATCATTAATTTTTCAACATATTCCGGAAGGATACGTTTTGCGTCTTCTTTTTTATCAACAGCATCGGCCCAAGAAGCGGGAACGTCGATTTTTACCAGACCATCAACACCTCTGTCAATAGCGGCATAGTTCATATTGATAACCTTTTCGCCTTTGTTGCCGTAGGATTTCAAAATGGCGTCTTTCATGTACTTCACAGCATCCTCAACAGGGATGATGTTTGCCAGTTTGAAGAAGGCTGCCTGCAATACGGAGTTGGTTCTGTTGCCCAGACCAATCTCTCGGCAAATATCAACAGCATCAATGGTATAGAATTTAATATCATTTTTCGCAATATAGCGTTTTACATCTGCGGGTAATTTTTCTTCCAATTCTTTGCCTTTCCAGTGGCAGTTTAAAAGGAAGGTACAGCCCGGCTTGATTTCGGAAACAATATCATATTTGGAAATATAGGATTGATTATGGCAGGCAACGAAGTCTGCTTTGAATACCAGATAGCTGGAGCGGATAGGCACATCACCAAAACGAAGGTGAGATTTTGTGATACCGCCGGATTTCTTTGTATCATATTCAAAGTACGCTTGTGCATATTTGTCCGTATGGTCACCGATGATTTTGATACTGTTTTTGTTGGCGCCAACGGTACCGTCGGAACCCAGACCCCAGAATTTACAGCTGATGGTGCTTGGGTCGGTTACTTCCGGCTCTGGGCTGGCTTCCAGTGAATGATGGGTTACGTCATCAATGATACCTACTGTGAAGTGGTTTTTCGGTGTGGACTGTTTCATGTTTTCAAATACAGAAATAATCTGCGCCGGTGTGACATCTTTGGAAGAAAGACCATATCTGCCTGCAATCACAGCGGCAGAGGTGCCTTTTTCCATCAGTGCAGCACATACGTCCTGATATAATGGCTCGCCTAATGCACCGGGTTCTTTTGTTCTGTCCAAAACGGTAATTACCTTTGCTGATTTAGGCAGTGCGTTCATGAAATGCTCCATAGAGAAGGGGCGATAGAGATGAACCTGCAAGTAACCAACCTTTTCACCGTTTTTGTTCAGATATTCTACGGTTTCCTGAATGGCACCTGTTACAGAACCCATAGCGATAATAATTCTATCTGCATCGGGAGCACCATGGTAATTAAATAATTTATAATTTCTTCCTGTAATTTTGTTAATTTCGTTCATATAGTTTTCGACAATGGCAGGAAGCTTGTCATAGAATGGATTGGCAGATTCTCTTGCTTGGAAG
This sequence comes from uncultured Candidatus Epulonipiscium sp., assembly GCA_964497675.1. GTDB lineage: Bacteria > Bacillota > Clostridia > Lachnospirales > Anaerotignaceae > CAZCDP01. Next base: position 35,167 of record CAZCDP010000004.1, on the reverse strand, counting down.
AATACGTCGGGATTCTGTACGGTACTTCTTTGCACAGGACGTTCTGGGTTTAAGGAGCTTTTGCGGAATTTTTCCAGTTCTTCGTGGTTCAAAAGCTTGCCCAAATCCTCATAGTCCATGACTTCTATTTTTTGAAGCTCATGAGAGGTACGGAAGCCGTCGAAGAAATGAAGGAATGGAACGTGTCCTTCAATGGCTGCCAAATGGGCAACACCGGCTAAATCCATAATTTCCTGTACAGAGGCAGAAGAAAGCATGGCAGTACCAATCTGTCTGCAAGCCATAACGTCGGAGTGGTCACCGAAGATCGAAAAGGCGTGGGTACCAACTGAACGGGAGCTGACATGGAATACACCGGGTTTCAGCTGTCCTGCAATACGGTACATGGTGGGTAACATCAATAATAAACCTTGAGATGCGGTATATGTAGTGGTAAGGGTACCTGCTTCCAAAGAGCCGTGCATAGCACCGGCAGCACCGCACTCGGATTCCATCTCAACAAGTCTGACAGTTTGTCCAAATAAATTCTTTTTTCCATTTGCAGACCATGTGTCTACGTGCTCTGCCATAGGAGAGGACGGCGTGATGGGGTAAATGGTTGCAACTTCGGTAAAGGCATAGGACACATAGGCCGCAGCCTCGTTGCCGTCCATAGTTTTCATTACTTTAGTACTCATTGAAAAAATCTCCCTTCATTTATCAATATTTACTAATATTTTATTAAAATCTACTAATTTAGCAGAATACATATACTATATGATAGTGTAATTAAGATTCATTGTCAACAATACTATACAATATATTTTTGATTTGTTCATTTGGCACAAAAAAATAAATGTTTTTGGGTAATATGACGGTTATATTATCGAGCGGAACGAACAAAAGGTTTCACAATTTTACAATTAAGAACCTGCTTGTACTACAAGATAAAAGGGGGAAGGGATAAAAGCTTGAAGGGAAAAGGGCAGGTTAAAAAGGCAGCTATTGCAATAATGTAGGACAAGGCAGCAAAGGGGCAAAAAAGCGATTTTATGTATGGAAAAGGAAACAGAAGAATACATTATAGAACAAATATTATTGGGGATGTGGTGGTATGAAACTGGGGCTGGTGCGGTACTGTAAAAAAGAGGAGGCGCCGGGAACGAAGGGGGTGGCCAAAAGACTGCCGAAAAAGCTGGTGGAATGGTGTACGGAAACCTTTCATCCTTATACCTTTCAAGAAATGACACTACTGGGAGTTGCAGGCTATGAAATTATATTGTTTTTACGTCATGACGAGGAAAAAGAAGAAAGTGTAAAGCATCAGCGGATTTTGGAGGAGTTGCTGCGGGATTTTTGCGACAAGGATGTGGAGATTGTGATTCCGCCGGAACAGGGCGTGTTCCCGACGAATATCATCCGTATTGCCGAAGGAAAAGCCGTCAAGGGGCTTTTTGCGCTGGAGGCTGTGAAAAAGGTCATGAAAAGGCAAGGAAAGGCGTTGAAGGATTGTCACATCGTGATTGTAGACGGTGGAAATTTCCTAACAAAGATGACACTGGATGTGGTGTATCCGAATGTGAATTTTTTGGCTGTTTATACGGATAGGGCTGAGGATTTTGCTGAAAAAGCTGAGGAGATTTATGAAGATTGCGGTTTGAACCTACAGATTTTTTCCAGTCCTAAAAATGAAATTATGAAAGAGGCTGATGCTGTACTGAACTGTGGCTGTGAAATGGGAAACTTTGATTATGCCATGAAAAAAGGAGCATTTTATTTTGATATTGCGGGAAATCGCCGAAAATTGCGGCGGCTGTTGGTCAGACGGGATGACCTTTTTTTGGCAGACGGTCTGGTTTTGAAAAAAGACGGGAAATTTTATAGTGCAGCGCAGGTAGAAGGGGCGGCATATATTACATCGACAGAATTCCGCAGATTTTTATGCGCACGGTATGACCAAGGGGAAGCAGAAAAAGCTGCCAATTTTTTGAAAGACGAGGAATTTTCTATTTCCGGCTTTACTTGTTTAGAAAAAAGGGTGCGAACCGTGGAAAATGTTGAAAATAAAGGGAATATTTGAATTTTTAAAAGGTGAAATTGTTGACAATAATAACAGTGTGGAGTATAATTTTACAATGAAATTTTAAGGGCAGGTGAAAAGCCTGCCTGTTTTATGATTTAAAAAAGAACATCGGTCATGCCGCTCGGATTGAAGACAAACCCTAAATTTAGCTAGTGATTAAGGGAAGGTTTGGGACGAAGCATCCCAACAAAAATGCGACGATGGAATTGCATTTCATTAAAACACAGAAAAACGTTGATTTCAAGGGGCCATTATCTTTGCACGAAGAAATCAGCGTTTTAACTTACAGCAACAGGGTGTAAAATTTGTCTGCATCTTAAGGCAGTGCCGTTATCCATACAAATTATAAGGAGTGAACTGTTATGGCGGAAAAAAAGGTCGTCCTGACCTATGATGGGCTTAGAAAAATGGAAGCTGAACTGGAAAATTTAAAAACGGTCAGAAGAAAAGAAGTAGCTGAAAAAATCAAAGAAGCAAGGGGACAGGGAGATTTATCAGAAAATGCAGAGTATGATGCGGCGAAGGAAGAACAGGCGGAAATCGAAGCACGTATCGTTGTACTGGAAAAATTGCTCCGTAATGCAGAGGTAATTGACGATGACGAAGTAAGCAGAGATATGATTAGCGTAGGCTCTATTGTGAAGCTTTATGATTTGGAATTTGAAGAAGAAATGGAATATATCATTGTGGGTTCTGCCGAAGCAGACCCTATGAACGGCAAAATTTCCAATGAATCCCCTGTGGGAAAAGGTTTATTGGGACATACGGTGGGAGAGGTGGTTACCGTTGAAACCCCTTCCGGCGAGGTAAAATTCAGAGTAGAAGACATTAATAAATAAAGGTTTTGTTTTGTAAAGGGAAAAAGGAGGAAACAACAGTGGCAGACCAGACAAAAGATACACAGGAAACAAAGGAACTGACCCAGCAGGAACTGAATGAACAAATTCGAATCAGACGAGAAAAACTGGTACAGCTTCAGGCAGAGGGCAAGGACCCCTTTCGGATTGTAAAATATGATGTGACAAAACATAGCGATGAAATCCGTGAAGAATTTGATGCATTAGAAGGAGAAGTAGTTTCCATCGCAGGACGTCTGATGTCGAAACGTATCATGGGCAAGGCTTCTTTCTGTAATTTGCAGGATAGAAATGGCACGATGCAGTCCTATGTCAGTAGAAATGATATCGGTGATGAAAGCTATGCCGATTTCAAAAAGCTGGATATCGGTGACATCATCGGTATCAAGGGTTTTGTGTTTAAAACAAAAACAGGAGAGATTTCCGTTCATGCACAGGAGGTTGTGCTGTTATCCAAGAGCCTTCAGGTACTGCCGGAAAAATTCCATGGCCTGAAAGACCAGGAATTGAGATACCGCCAGAGATATATGGACTTAATCGTAAATCCCGAAGTAAGGGAAACCTTTATGAAACGCTCCGCTATCATCAGAGAGGTCAGGAACTTTTTGGACAACAAAGGCTACTTAGAAGTAGAAACACCGGTACTTCAAACCATTCCCGGCGGTGCGGCGGCAAGACCCTTTGTCACCCATCACAATGCTTTGGATATTGATATGTACTTGAGAATTGCTTTGGAACTGCCCTTAAAAAGACTGATTGTAGGTGGGTTTGAAAAAGTGTATGAAATCGGACGTGTATTCCGTAACGAAGGTGTTTCCATCAGACATAACCCGGAATTTACGCTGATTGAATTATATCAGGCCTATACGGACTACAATGGCATGATGGATATCACAGAAGGCCTGTTCCGTACTGTGGCACAGAAGGTGTTGGGTACTACAAAGATTCAGTACGGCGGCCATGATATTGATTTGGGACAAGAATTTTCCAGAATTACTATGGTGGATGCTGTGAAACAGTATTCCGGTGTGGATTTTGATGCCATTGCAACCACAGAGGAAGCAAAGGCTATTGCAAAAGAACATCATGTGGAATTTGAGGAACGTCATGCAAAAGGTGATATTTTGAACCTATTTTTTGACGAATTCGTAGAAAAGAATCTGGTTCAGCCAACCTTTATTATCGACTACCCTGTAGAGATTTCTCCTCTTACGAAAAGAAAACCCGATAAACCCGAATATACAGAGCGTTTTGAGCTGTTTATCGTAGGCAGAGAATACGGTAACGCTTATTCCGAGCTGAACGACCCCATCGACCAGAGAAAACGGTTTGAGCATCAGGAAGCCATGCGTGAGGCGGGCGACGACGAGGCAAATATGATTGATGAGGACTTTATGACAGCACTGGAATATGGTATGCCGCCTGCAGGCGGTCTTGGCATCGGGATTGACAGACTTGTCATGCTGTTGACACAATCCGTTTCCATCAGAGATGTCATTTTATTCCCAACCATGAAGCCATTACAGTAAAAAGAAATGCACTGTTCCTATTTGGACAGTCATAATAGGATAAACCGACAGGGTGAAGACAAAGTCTTCACCCTGTTCCTTTAAGACGGCTTGTGTCTTAAATTAGATACTGTTTGTTAAAACGTTGATTTCTTCATGTCAGGAATAAAGTCCCGAAACTTTTGGGGATTTTCTGCGAAAATCTGTTCCTTGATAAAAGAATTGTAAGAATTTATGTAAGAAATTAAAGGATATTTTATAACGTAAATGAAATATTTATGATATAATAAATGAATGTCATGATGCTGTAAAGGTATTTTGGGAAAAAGCTGTATCCCTTTGACGGATGAACATAAATTTGTGTGGAATAGGGCTGAGTGTATGGATTTAGTTAAAAGGTTATTCGGTGATTTGGGTGTGACTGATCTGGCCATGCCATCAATAGGTATTTTTGACATATTGGACATTATTATTGTTGCCTATATTACTTATAAAATTATATTTTGGATTAAGGAAACCAGAGCATGGGCCTTATTTAAAGGCATACTGGTTATTTTTGTGTTTGCGGCAGTCGCCTTTTTGTTAAAATTGAATACCATACTATGGATTCTTTCCAATACCATATCTGTGGGTATTATTGCCATTATCGTTGTATTTCAGCCGGAAATGCGCAAGGCTCTGGAGCAGTTGGGAAAAGGAAGATTATTTTTCTATTTTACGAAAATGGATAACAGCGGTGAGGATGATAAAGCGGCAGCCCGTACAGTGGACGAGATTTTGAAGGCAGCGAGCAAAATGGCGGCAGCCAAAACAGGTGCCTTGATTCTGATTGAACAGGAAGTACCTCTGGGGGATTTGGAAAGAACGGGTATTCCCATAGATGCCATTGTTTCTAGCCAGCTTCTTATCAATATTTTTGAACATAATACGCCGCTTCATGATGGGGCAGTGATTATCCGACGAAATAGGGTGGCGGCGGCTACCTGCTTCCTGCCGCTGACAGAAAGCAATGATGTCAGCATGGAGCTAGGCACAAGACATAGAGCGGCCATTGGTGCCAGCGAGGTTTCTGATGCCTTTGCTGTTGTAGTTTCCGAAGAAACAGGTTTTATTTCCATGGCAAAGGGCGGTGTTTTGTACCGAAATTTAACAACGGATATGTTACGAGGTATGCTTTCTAAAACAAGTCAATCCAGCAAGAAAAAATTGATTTTATGGAAAGGAAGGCAGGCGAAATGAAAAAAATACAGGAAATCATAATGAAAGATTTGGGTTGGAAACTGCTTTCCGTAGCCATTGCCGTAATCCTTTGGTTTATGGTCATCAATATTGAACATCCCGTAGATACCAGAACCTATACACAGACCATAAGTTTTGAAAACGAAGATGCTTTGGCGGCACAGGGGCTGACGGTGTTAAACCGCAGTGAACTGGAGAACACCAAGGTTTTTATAAAAGTGAAGGGGCAAAGGACAGCATTGGACCGTTTGGGGCAATATAAAGGCCGGATTCGGGCAACTGTTGATTTGCAAAAGGCCATTGGTGCAAAAAGCGGGGAAACGCTGTCTTTGGGTGTGGATATTAAATTGCCTGATGTGGCGGATGCTATCTTTGAAATCACCAACAGAATACCACGGACAGTGGATGTTAAAGTAGAACGGCTGGTTCATAAAGAACTTCCTGTAAATGTGGAGATTACCGGTGATACGGTGTTGGGCTTTGTCCTTTCAAAACCGGAGGTAACACCGGAAATGGTTTGGGTTTCTGGCGCACAATCTATTGTAAATCAGGTGAAAACTGTGAAAGCGGTTGTTGCTGTGAAGGAAGCCAATCAAAATGTGTCAATAAAAGGTATCCCCATACCTTATGATGCAGCAGGTAACGAGGTAAAGGGTGTTTCCATTGATAGGAAAGAAGTACAAATTTCTATCGGCGTGCATAAGAGTAAAAAGGCATTGGTAAAGGTCAGCACCTATGGAGAGCCTGCCGAGGGGTATACAGTAGGAGAAATTAACTGGACACCTCAATTTATCGAAATAACAGGTCAGGAAGAATTGTTAGAGGGCTTTGGGGAAATGATGCTTCCGGCTATCAATATCCAGAATGAAACCCAGAGCGTAACCGAAACCTTTGCGTTGGAGGACCTTTTGCCGGCAGGGCTTACGGTGCGTGCAGGTGTGCCGGAAACGGTGCAGGTAAATGTTGTCATCCAGCCGGAAATAAAACGACAGCTAACCATCAAGGCAAGTCAGATTTCGGCAAAAGGCAGTCTGGCGGAGCAGCTGGAATATCATTTTGCAGATACGGACATTAAGCTGGAAATAAAAGGACCGGCAGCCATGATAAGCGGGATCCCCGAAACTTCGGTGACGGGTACGGTGGATATCAGCGGGCTAATGCCGGGAGCCAATCGGGTAAAGGTAGACTGGGAACTGCCTGCGGGCATTCAAGTTACCGAACCAGCATCCTATATAGATGTGATTGTGACAGAAAAAACAGAAGGGGAATCTTTACCGAAGGAGAATGAAACCAACGGAAAACAGCCTTCAGGTTCTTTGGATTAATAGAAAACAGGAGGAAGTAAGGATGGGGAATTTATTTGGCACCGATGGAGTGCGTGGTGTTGCTAATATAGAGCTGACAGGCGATTTGGCTTATAATCTGGGGCGAGCGGGAGCTTATGTGCTGACAAGGGAGAAGAAACACGCCCCTAAAATTTTGGTAGGTATGGATACCCGTATCTCAGGAGATATGTTGGAATCTGCCCTTGTGGCCGGTATTTGTTCCGTTGGCGCTCATGCTGTTTTGGCAGGCATTGTGCCGACGCCGGCTGTAGCGTATCTAGTGCGGAAATATAATCTGGATGCGGGAGTTGTGATTTCTGCTTCTCATAATCCGGTGGAATATAACGGAATTAAATTTTTTAACAGTACGGGATATAAATTGCGGGATGAGTTGGAACAGGAAATTGAGGATATCATATTCCATAAGTTGGATACCCTGCCCACCCCTACGGGGAAAGATATTGGTACGAAATCCCTTGCAGAGGAAGCATTGGACGATTATATCAGTTTTTTACAGGAAGCAACAGACGTTACGTTTGAAGGAATTAAGGTTGCTATCGACTGTGCGAACGGTGCCTCCTACAAAGCGGCACCCATTACCCTGCTGAACTTGGGAGCACAGCTTTCTATTATTCATAATGCACCTGACGGCACCAATATTAATGAAAAATGCGGTTCTACCCATATGGAGGAGCTTTGTGCATTTGTGAAAGAAAACGGTGCGGACATCGGGTTTGCTTTTGACGGGGATGCAGATCGTTGCCTGGCGGTGGACGAAAAAGGAAATCTGATTGACGGCGATAAGATTCTTGCCATCTGCGGACGGGAGATGAAGGAACAGGGCAGGCTAAAGAATGATACGATTGTAGGAACAATTATGTCAAATTTGGGGCTTTCCATCATGGGAAAAGAACAGGGCATTTCTATCAAACAGGCAAATGTAGGGGATAGGTATGTGCTGGAACAGATGATTGAGCATGAGTATAATTTGGGCGGTGAGCAGTCAGGCCATATTATTTTCCTTGATTATAACACCACCGGGGATGGGATACTGACGGCAATACAGCTCCTTTCTGTGATGAAACGAAGCGGCAAAAAAGCTTCGGAGCTGGCGAAGGTTATGGAGGTCATGCCACAGGTTTTAGTGAATGCAAGGGTAAACAATGTAAGAAAAAATGATTATCTGAAGGTATTGGAAATCAAAGAAGCCATTGATTTGCTGAGGGAAAAATTTGCAGGTGATGGCAGGGTGCTGATTCGCACCTCGGGGACAGAGCCACTTGTGCGGGTTATGATTGAAGGGAAAAATCTGGATATTATGAATGAGGAAGCAAACAGGCTGGCACAGCTCATTGAAGAAAAGTTACAATAAAAATACCGAATGTGGGTTGGTTTTAAAAATAGTAATTGCAAGGGGCAGACAGAAAGACCGGTCTGCCCCTTAAGCGTGTCAATAAAGCTGATGCAGGGCAAAAAGCTGATTTCTTCATGCAAGGGCTGCGCCCCTAGAAGTCAGCTTTTTTTGCACTCAGGGTGAAGTGAATTCACCCTAAGTGATTCCAGTTGAGCAAGGCAAGGCTTGTGCGGTGTTAAATTTGTGTTACAATGCGGTTTCTTTTTTGTTACCCTTGCAATCAGTCGGGGGATGTCATAAAATAGAAGAAACGAAAATCGTCGCATTTTGCGGCGGCATGGGAGGAGGGCTTTTGTGGATTCATCAGGGAACTTTCCAAGCCGAGATGATAGAGTTGTCTTTGGTTCAGGGGAAAAATCAAGGAGAAAATCAGCAGAAAAGAAGAAAACAACGCCGTATTCCAGAAATAAGAATAAAAAGAAGAGAAGAAAGCCAAATTCACAACGGGTAAGCCTAATGGCAGGCTCTATTTTGGTTCTGATTCTTTTGTTGATTGTGGCTGGGTGTGTTCACAAAAACGGAACGGAAATTTTTGTGGGAAAAACCAGCGTAGGTATTTTGAAAGGCAGAGATGTGACGGCTGAGGATTTGAAAAAAACCATAACAGCACAGCTGGAGAAGGAATTAGGCTCTAAAGTGCAGATTAATGAAGACTTGAAAGCAAATGCGTTACATATTTCAAAGGCAAGAAAAAATGAAGTCTGTACTGTAGATTATCTGGTTCCCAAAATTAGAAAGGCCATTACCTATAAGGTAGAGGCGGGAGTCATTCATGTGGAGGGCGCTCGAGCTGCTGTTTTGGCAAATACAAAGGAAGCCGAGGGGGTTATCGCCGCAGTTAAGAGCGAATATGTGCCGGAGGGTGCTGACATGGAGGTCAGCTTTGTGGAGAAAGTGGAGATTGTCAACGAATTTGTGGACTCCAAAGAGATTATCACAAAAGAAGCCGCTTTGGAAAAATTACAAAATTCCACAGAAACCCAAAAAACCTATACGGTGAAATCCAATGATGCCTTGTTTAAAATCGCTAAGTCTGCAGATATGACAGTGGAAAAATTGCTGGAGATTAACAGTGGCATGGATTTACAAAAATCTTTGCGGGTAGGTCAGGTTATCAATATTTTGGCACAAAAGCCCTATGTATCAGTAAAAACCGTTGAAACAGTGGTGATGACCGCTGTGGAGCCTAAAACCTTTGAATATAAAAATGATAACACCAAAAATAAAGGGTATCAGAAAGTAGTACAGCAAGGACGGGCAGGACAGAAGGAAAGTACAATGCAGATTATCCGTATCAACGGTTTTGTAGAGGACGAAAAAGAAATCTCTAAAAAGGTGACGGTGGAGCCTGTTCCGGAAATCATTGTGCAAGGTACGAAATAAGTTCTAAGATACCGGTGGAACGGGTATGATTGAAAAAGAAGAAAATGCCGCCCCGTATTGCGGCGGACAGTAAACTATCAAAAAACGACATTTTCGCCGTCAAACAGTTGAGGGGAAGTTTCCCCAACCGAGTTACCCAGGGCAGATTTATTTTACGCCCTGAAGAAACGTAGACATCCGAAGGGCGGCTTTTGCCAAAGGCAACAGTACTTGACAGCGCCTGTCGTGCAGAAAAAACTGAATTTCAAGGTTTTTAAGCCTGTTTTAAAAATGTCAACTTTATTTAAACGCTGATGACCGCTCTGTTTTGCGGCGGGCATTTTTCTATTTTGGAAAATTACCACAGTTCTAGGTATTCATGATAGAAAGCGGCAAAAAGAGAGGAGGTTTGAGTATGGCGGTATCATTAAAATTACATGGCGTGAAGCCTTTTTTGGGCGAACATGAATTGGGATACATGGCTCCGTTGGTAAGAGCCTGCCACCAAAGTCTGCATGAAAAAACAGGAGCAGGAAACGATTTTTTGGGATGGCTGGATTTGCCCATGGGTTATGACGAGAAGGAATTTACAAGAGTAAAACAGGCGGCAAAAAAGATACAAAAAAACAGTCAAGTACTTATCGTTATCGGCATCGGCGGCTCTTATCTTGGCACAAGAACCGCGCTGGATTTTATCTGCACTCCGTTCTATAATGAGGACAGGAGCAAAACAACTCCCGATATTTATTTTGTGGGTAATAACCTAAGCGCTGGATACCTCCATGACATCATAGGTATTTTGGGGGATAGGGATTTTTCTGTCAATGTGGTTTCAAAGTCCGGTACAACAACAGAGTCTGCCATTGCCTTTCGTATATTCAAGAAAATGCTGGAGGAAAAATACGGCAGAGAAGAAGCGGCACAGCGTATCTTTGCCACTACGGATAGAGAAAAAGGTGCGTTGAAAAACCTTTGCAAGGAAAATGGTTATGAAACCTTTGTGATTCCTGATGATATTGGCGGCAGATTTACGGTACTGACGCCTGTGGGGCTTTTGGCTATGGCAGCAGCCGGCATAGATATTGATGCTGTCATGGCAGGTGCAATGGATGCATACAAAGAATTTAGCCGTGAAGAAGTGGAAAAGAACCCCTGTTACCAATATGCGGCACTGCGGAATATTTTTTATAATAAAGGAAAAGAAATAGAGATTTTGGCAAATTATGAGCCGAACCTGACCTCTTTTGGTGAATGGTTTAAACAGCTTTTCGCAGAAAGTGAGGGGAAGGACGGGAAGGGAATTTTCCCCGTTACGGCAAATTTTTCTACGGATTTACATTCTATTGGTCAGTATATTCAGGACGGCGGCAGAAATATTTTTGAAACGGTACTTTGGTGCAAAACGCCAAAAAGCAGGGTGACCATAGAGGCGGACACAGAAAATATTGACGGACTGAATTTTTTGGCAGGAAAAGACTTGCAGTTTGTCAATCGTAAGGCTTTTGATGGTACATTACTTGCACATATGGACGGAGGCGTACCATGTATTATTTTGGAATTTGATGCCATGGACGGCTACCATTTCGGGTATCTGGTCTATTTTTTTGAAAAAGCAGCTGCCATCAGCGGCTATCTTTTGGGCGTGAATCCTTTCAATCAGCCCGGTGTTGAGGAATATAAGAAAAATATGTTTGCCCTTTTGGGGAAAGCGGACTATGAAGAACGGAAGGAAGCATTGGAGAAACGGCTATTATAAAATAGAGGTTTTCCATTTTCAGATGATAAAAAACCAAAAACCTTGCAGTTCATCTCAAAGACTATTTCTCTTTTAGGAAAACATAGTTTTTTGTGATAGGGCGAGGATGAAACCCTCTAAAAGGGGGTGTAGGCTTTATTGACACACTGAATACCTTGGAACAGGCTTGTTCCGGGGTATTATTTTTTTGTTCCTAAAATAGAATAAAGACAAGGGGCAGAAAGACGGTGATTTTTTGTACGGAAAAAAAGTTTATAAAAGGCAGTATTTTTTGTTCGGGATGATTTGTCTATTGGCAGTTTTGGTATCAAAAGCTGCACCGAGGGAGGTGCAGAAAAAATTTGTACATAATCTAGCGCTTTCCCCGGTGACAAAAGAGTTTTGGCGTGTGGAGGAAGGGAAATATTGTCGTGTGTATTACGAAGAAGGGCAAGAGGAGGCAGAAATGACGATGCGGATTGCAGACAGTTATTATCCTATGGTGTCTGCTGATTTTGGATGGAACAGAAAGGAAAAGTTGGATTTTATGCTATATCAGGATGGGGCGGATATGGGACGGGCTTTGGGCATGAATGAGGGGGAGCCGCTGCCTATGGGTGCTTATTACAGCGGACTTGTGGTAGTGTTATCGCCGTCCCAATGGACAAAGGAGAGAGGAAACTGGCAACAGACCGAGGAATTTTTGGAAAAAGGGCCTGTGGTGCATGAAATGGTGCATTTTGCCTTGGATGAAAAAGCAGGGGGGGCGTATCCTCTTTGGTTTTCCGAGGGGGTGGCTCTTTATTATGAAAAAAAATACACAGGCTTTGAATGGCGGAAGGATTTGAAGGGGTACTGCGATTCTATTTCTATGGAGGATTTAACCTATCGTTTTCAGGAATTAGATACTGCTGCCGCTTATCGGAAAAGCTATGAGTGTGTGACAGGCTTTGTGGAAAAATACGGAGAAAAAGCATTACAGCAGAGGATTGTGTGTATAAACTCCCATGGAAACAACAAAGGGAAGTAGGGGCAAGGGGGAAGGAAGGGTTGGGAAAAGGAGGTTTTGTTTTACTTTTGCAACGTAGTTTAGTATAAAAAAAATAGAACAATGAAGAAGAAGAAGGAATGGAACCCTGAATAGAAAAGGGGTATTATCGGAGGTTTTAGGTATGAAAAAGGTACTGATTGTAGATGATGAAAAAAACATCGTAGACATCATTGCGTTTAATTTAAAAAAAGAAGGCTATGAGGTGCTAAAAGCATTTGATGGGGAAGAAGGCGTTCGCAAAACCTTTGCAGAAGAGCCGGATCTTATATTATTGGATATTATGATGCCTAAGGTGGATGGCTATGAAGCTTGCAAGAAAATCAGAGAAAAGCGGAATACGCCTATTATTATGCTGACAGCCAGAGCCGAGGAAGTGGATAAGGTGCTGGGGCTGGAGCTGGGGGCGGATGATTATGTGACAAAGCCCTTTGGTATCCGAGAATTGATGGCACGGGTAAAGGCAAATCTGCGGCGGAAAGAAGTTCTGGAAGAACAAGCTGATACAGCACAAGATAATGTGTTCCGTCAAGGGAGGATTGCCATTTATCTGGACCGTTACGAGGTACAAAAAGACGGCGTAGTCGTTGAACTGACCTTTCGGGAATTTGAACTGCTGAAATTTTTGGCACAGCAAAAGGGACAGGTTTTTTCCAGAGAAACATTGCTGGAAAAGGTTTGGGGCTATGAATATTTTGGAGATGTGCGTACAGTGGATGTAACCGTCCGCCGTCTGCGGGAAAAAGTCGAGGATAATCCGGGGAAACCAACTTGTATTTTAACAAAACGAGGCGTAGGCTATTATTTTAACGGTTGACAGATAGGATGAATAGATTGAGAAGTATTAAATGGAAGCTTATTGTTATGTATCTTGGGCTGGTACTTATTGTTATGATTGTCAGCGGAACCTATATTCTTCTGAGTCTTAGAAACATTGAAATTAACAAATCCAGACAACAGCTGGAGAGCTATGCGGAAGAAATAAGTGAACAGGTGGTTATGGACGGGAACGAGGAGGATTTTCAAGAGAATTTGATGAAAACAGTGTCCAACGCTGTGGGTATTCAAGGGAATGTCTTGAATGTCGACGGGGAAACCATCGCCTCCACGACTGTGTTACAGCCCCCCTATCCGGAATACAAGAGTTCTGTGATTATTGCCGCTATGTCGGGGGTTACGTCCTTTGCTACGGGCAAAAAAAGTACGGATTCCTTTGGGCTGGCGAAGGAATGGATGAGCTATGCCGTACCTGTGCGAAACGAAGAGAATCAGGTGGAATATATTGTATTCACCCGTTTGGACGCCAGTGATATGCTGAGCAGTCTGAACCAGACCACAAAAACCATTGTGATTGCTGTTGCGTTGGCATTACTTTTGGCGGCAGTTATGGGATATGTTTTTGCACAGACGCTGACAGGGCCTATTTTGGAGCTGAAAAAAGGGGCTAAAAATCTAGCAGAAGGCAATTTGAACCAGAAAATAAAGGTGCATAGCAGTGACGAAATTGGTCAGTTGACTTCCAGCTTCAACAATATGGCGGCAGAGCTTGCCAAAAATATGACAGAAATTTCCAAGGAGAAAAATAAGTTGGAAATCATTCTGCATAATATGACCGATGGTGTAATTTCTTTTGATAAAGAAGGAAATCTGATGCATATAAATACAGCCAGTTTGGAAATGCTAGAAGTGGACAAGCTGGAAATGTCCTTTTCTCAGTTCATTCATGCTTTTGATATTAATTCCGGTGTTTATCTGGACATGGAATCGGAGGATTCCCATAAGATTAACTTCCCCGTAGGGAGAAAATATATCAATGCCAGTTTTTCACCCTATTCCGGCAAAAAACAAAAAATTGAGGGCGTAGTCATTGTATTACAGGATATTACGGAGCAGAAAAAGCTGGATGATATGCGGAAGGAATTTGTGGCAAATGTGTCCCATGAACTGCGGACACCGCTGACAACGGTGAAAAGCTATACGGAAACCCTTATGGAAGGGGCTGTTGACGATAGGGAGATTGCCATGGAATTTTTGGGCATCATTGACAGCGAAGCCGACAGGATGGCGTTTTTGGTACGTGACCTCTTACAACTATCCCGTTTTGACAATAAACAGGTGATGTTGGACATTACGGAAATCGAACTCAATGATTTTATGCGGGTAACGGTAAAGCAGAATAAAATCCATGCGGAAAATAAAAGACAGAAGTTATATTTTGAGCCTTTTGAAAAAGAAGCACTGGTTCATGTGGATCTTGACCGAATCGGGCAGGTAGTCAATAATATCGTAACGAATGCGATCAAATATAGTCTGGAAGAAGCAGAAATCAAGATTTTTATTACAGAAGACAGACATTATTACAAGGTTTCTGTAAAGGATACAGGTATGGGTATCCAGAGAGAGGACTTGCCCCGTATTTTTGAGCGGTTTTATCGAGTGGATAAGGCAAGGAGCCGTGCCATGGGCGGTACAGGTCTGGGGCTTGCCATTGCCAAGGAGATTATGAAGAGCCATGGCGGTAAAATTACAGTGGAAAGCGAATACGGCAAAGGTACTACCATGAGCATATGGTTTCCGAAGGACTGGGAGCCTGAGGATAAACCCATTTAAAGGACTTTACGCCTACACCTTCATATTTAACGGTTTTCTTCATAAATTCGTTCTATGAAAAAAGGTGGAGGAAAATGGTACCAAGATAAAAACGATACTTTTGTGTTATATGAAAGAGAAACCTTAAATTTAGTTGATTTTTGCGAAGGGTTTGGGAATGAAATGTTTCCAACGGGAACTGCGAAGGCAGAATTCATTTTTGTTGACAATACAGAAAACAGGGACAATACCTTTCACAGAGGGTGCAAACAGGCTTAAATTAGCAAGGGAAACGGAGTTTTTCGATGAAAAGTTTTCGTTTCTTAATAATGTAATTTAAAAGTAAGGGAAGCGTAACATGATTGTAACAATAAAAAGATATAATAAAACTGTGTAGAATGAAGATACAAATATGATGTTAGGAGGCCGCAAAGAAATGAAAAAAATTTCTGTATTTCTTATGATTGCAATGTTTTTATGTTTTGCACCTTTTTGTGCTTATGCCGGTTCTCTTGACGGAGCGCAGGGAAAGAACGACATGGGTTTTTCTATTACCAGTGGTATCAACCTTTCTAAGAAAACACAGTCTACTTTTGACAGTTCCAGAACCATTTACGGCGCTGCAGACGAAGGCACAGACATTACGATTCGTGTCAGCATAAAAGATGCAGCCGGCGAACTGAAACAAAATGCGAATTATACCATGGAAGTTGGAGCTTCGGGGCTTTTCAGCCAGACCATTGCATTAAGTGTCGGCGAGAATGTCGTGGAAATCTGGGCTTCTAAGCCGGATTGTGAATCCATTTATGAAAGTGTTGTTGTCAAACGAAAGAAAATGGCAATTAAAAAAGAACTGGAAAATGCAATTTCTATTCCGGGAAGTACAAGGACTTCTTTGTTTTCCATGAAATAAAAATAAAAGCGGTGAAATCAATGAATATCCACAAAATAACTAATTTTGTCATTATTGCTTTGGTTATAACTGCTGTTTATCAGACTGGGATGTTATGGCTTGAGGATGCTGCAAGCCATAACTTTTTTTATACTGTTTTTGGACCACTGAACCATGAAAGGGTACAACACACGGGAGAAGGTAAGCTTCTTGTTCCGGGACGGTTTGCCATAGGCAGTGGAAATAGAAAATTTTCTGTTTTTTATGCCGATGATGAAAACAGCAGTCAGATGATAGAGCGGGCCAATGATGTATTATCAGAAATAATATCCGATGGAACTCCCAAGGAGGAAACAAAAGGAACCGATTGGGAGGATATTTTGATGTCCAAATGTATCGTTTTTCAATACGATTATATGATTCCGCTGGAAGAATATTTGAGCACAGGAAAGATGAGAAAGGTTCAGCCTGTCCGTTCTTTTGATTGTCTGGTTATTCGACCCAGAAAAGGCGGGGGAGAGGATTCAGCCGTTTATTTTGTGAATTCCGAAACAGGAGAGAGCGTCAGTATTATGATGGAAAGCAGCAAGTTTGCTCCCAGTCTTTATGGTGTTTTGGATACGGCAGAAAGCAATTTGTCCTACGTTTCAACGGGGCAGAGCGGGTTTAAGATTTTTAGACAAAATGTGTTTGTGCCACAATGGAAGGAGGCCCTTCCCTACAGTACCCTGCAACGAGTCAATCCCTTTGAGAAGGACGGGGTGATTAATAGGGTGGCTTTGGAAAATTCTGTGGACGGCTTTTTTAAAAATTTTGCGGCTGATTGGAATACAAAAGACGAAAATGGAGTCTTTACTTTCAGCGATGAAAATGTTGTGGTAAAATATCATCCCGAAGGGATTTTGGAATACTATGGTTATGGAATATACGAAAAGGAAAAACGGGGAAGCACTGCCGAAGGATATCAGATATGCAGAAATTTTATGGACAATGATAAGTCTTTAAACACAGGAGTATATCTTTCTGACGTCCATGTGCGAAGCAATGAAACCATTTTTTATTTTGACTATACGGTCAATGATTTCCCTGTGGTGCTATCCGAGGATTTGCGGCGGAAGATTGCCGCAGAACATGCTATCGAGATAATAGTGCGTAACAACAGAGTAAAAAAATATCGTCGGTATGCCTGCAATTTTATATCGGAACCAGAGCAAAATGCTGTTGTCAATATAGAGTTCATCAAGGCGCTGAACCAGTGTATTTTAGAATACCAGCAGAAAGAGAAAAAAGGTGTGGTGACAGAAGTTGAGAACATGAAGCTGGGGTATCTGGTAGATAACTTTGGCAGTGTCAGACTAAAATGGTTTACAGAATTATATGACCATATTTACGTGGGAAATACGGAAAGTATTCCTGCGGCAGTAATAAAGCCCCTAGAGCCGTAATAACAAGACAGGAGGAAAAACCATGGAATGGAGAAGGGCAAAACGATTTGTGATTGTGATTTTGATATTGTTGAATGGGGTGCTGGCAGGGTTGAATTACCAGAAACGACAGGAAAATCTGCTGACCTCCAGTCAGGAAAAAGCAATTTTTAAAGTGCTTTCTGATAACGGAATCACTCTTTATACAGAGCTTTTGACCAAATTTCCCCCCATGCGAAAGATGTCTTTGAATATGCCTGCCTATGGTAGGGATGACATAAAGCGTTTTTTTTTCTCTAATGAAGAAACCTCTGTTACCATGGAGTTTGACAAAACCATTATAAAGGGCAAAAATAAGACTTTGACCATGAAGGGGAACAAGGGTACTCTTGTTTTTCCCAATGGTACAAAAGAAATTTCCGAGCTTAATAAATCTACGGCGTTGAAGGCGGCGGCAGATTTTATGGAGAAACTGGAAAAGGGCATTGGAACCTTTGAACCGGGAATCGTGATAGAAGAAGGGCAGGGGTATCAAGTCGAGTTTTTTGAAAATTACAAAGGGCAGACCGTTTTTGCCAGTTGTTATCAAGTTTATGTTACGGCTAAGGGCATCGAACAAGTAGACCTGACTTATTGTGAACCGGAGGGGTTTACGGGGGATAAAAAGGAAATCTGTTTTTCTGATGAAGCTCTTTTGACATTTATGCGGGAGCTGCGGAAAGAAAAGGATGGAGGCTCGGTGGCTGTGACAAAAATGGAGTTAGGCTACGATTTCCAGGATTATGAAGAGGAAATAGCGGATACCATTATAAAGCTGGTGCCATGTTATCGGATTTATGTTATGGGCAAGGAAAAGCCCTATATCATCAATGCTTATACCAATGAAATGGTTCCGATGCAGACAAACTCACCAAAACCATAAGGATAGGAAAAGCGTCAGCGTATAGACCAAAAGTCCAGACTTATGACTTATATAGTAAGACGTATACCAATTAGGAACGTTTCGTTAGCTTTTTTCAAAAGGCAGGCGAAACGTTTTTTACGTAAAAAGGAATGTTTAGATAACCTTGATTTCTGAAGAAAAACGTAGTTTTCTGTTACAGGTCGAGGGGGAAACCCTCGTGGTGGTTTGGAGATAAAACATCCAAGGGAAGATAGACTTTTTGAAAGTCTGAGCGTTTCTGTGGAGAACGCTTTTTTGATTTACACAAAAAAAGGTGAAATAATCCAATCTTTACTGTATACTGTTAATAATAACAACCACCGAAAGAGGGAGTAAGGTATGGGTGACAGATTTAGTAAGGACTTCACACAGGGCAGTGTTAACCAACTATTGATTCGATTTGCGATGCCTTTTTTGTTTGCACAGCTTTTACAGGCATTTTATAGCTTGACGGATATGCTGATTGTTGGGCGGTTTATGGGCGATTGCGGTATTTCTGCTGTCAATAACAGCTCGGTTTTGACAATGTTTATTTCTACCTTTGTCAGCGGTTTTGCCCTTAGCGGTACGGTATTGGTGGCACAGTATATTGGGGCAAAGGAAGAGGAGAACGCCCAAAGGACCATTGGCACTATTTTTACCCTGTTTCTTTTTGCCAGTATCATCGTTACAGCGGTGGGGCTTATCTTTGCTGACGCATTACTGGGGATTCTGCATACGCCTCCGCAGGCTTATGAGGAAGCCAAGCGGTATCTTATCATTTGTTTTTCGGGTACTGTTTTTATCTGCGGTTATAATGGTATCAGTGCCATTTTGCGTGGATTGGGGGATTCCAAGCGTCCGCTGTATTTTGTGGCGATTGCCACCGGCATCAATATTGTGCTGGACCTTATTATGGTAGGATATTTTCATATGGGTGCCGGGGGTGCGGCATTGGCTACGGTTATCGCACAGGCGGTTTCCTTTTTTCTGGCGGCGGCGACGCTGTACAAGCAGAATTTTATATTTGATTTTAAGCTGAAAAGTTTTCGTATT
>CAZCDP010000004.1:0-15724 GCA_964497675.1 uncultured Candidatus Epulonipiscium sp. | reverse complement strand
TTATTTTCTCTGCAGGTCCCTATTTTTCTGTTGCTACCAGTCGTGGATTCTCTGCCCTCCCGACCAATTCACTAAGTCTTAACATATTCATTGGTTTGTATGCATCAGATTAAGGACGACTTGTATATTTGATTTCAAGTTGAAAAGTTTTCGTATTGATAAAACCAAGGCACCTTTGATTTTTAAAATTGGTTTACCTTCTGCTATACAGTCCGGTGTTGTAAATTTTTCTTTCATTTTTGTAATTTCTCATGTCAATGTATATGGATTGGCGGCATCTACGGCGGCAGGGATTGGTTCCAAAATTGATTCCTTTGCCATACTGCCCTGTATTGCTTTTTCACAGGCTGTGGCGTCCATGGTTGGACAGAATTTGGGGGCGGGAAAATACGACCGTGCCAAAGAAACCATGTTTGCGGGTATGCGGCTCAGTTTTTTATTTAGTCTGTGCATTTTCCTTTTGGTGAATTTCTTTGCGGCACAAATCATGGGGCTTTTTCGTTGTGGGGCAGAAACTGTGGAGATTGGAAAGTTATACATTCGCTTGGCTACCATAGCCTATCTTTTTAATAGCATCACTTTTACAGTGAACGGTCTTGCCAATGGAGCAGGTATATCCTTGCTCCCCATGTCTACAGCGGTCTGCAATCTTATTATTGCCCGTGTACCTCTCATCTATTTTTTTTCCAATACTATGGGAATGGGGCTTTCGGGGATTTTTCTGGCCATGGGCTGTTCTCAAGCCGCAGGACTTATTACATCCGCATTATTTTATTTCAGTGGAAAGTGGCGAAGAACCATCATCAAGGAAGGCTAAATTTTGGGATAGAGGGGTTAAAAGGGAGAATCAGGGCAGCAGTTTGCCGCATTTGACACAAGATTAGGAAAACAGGAGAATCTGCCAAAGACTGTGTGAGAAAAAAAGGCTTTTCTCATTCTATGTTTAGTGGTATAATTGCTGTAACCTTTTTAAGTATAGAGCAAAAAGCTTGAAAATTGGAGGTTTTGGCTTGCGTAAAGCAGGTGTTAAAGTGAAATTTGATGATGATGAATGTTTGTACATTAATATAGATTGATTTGATTGGGAAAAGACAGGATATTTTTTGGGAGGATTTGAGGGGTTTATGGAAAAATTGATTGTGACCGGGCAAAATAGATTGAAGGGCGAAGTTATGATTAGCGGTGCAAAGAACGCTGCCGTTGCCATTATTCCGGCGGCAATTATGGCAGACGACATCAGCGTGGTTGATAATTTACCATGTATTGAGGATGTAAGCAGTCTTTGCAATACTATTAATAAAATTGGTGCAAAATGTGAGTTTTTAGATAGACATACCTTGCAGATTGACGGAAGAAATATCAATGATCTTTGTGCGACCTATGAAGAAGTGCAGAAGATTCGTGCATCCTACTATCTTTTAGGTGCGCTTTTGGGGCGTTATAAAAAAGCAGAGGTGGCACTTCCCGGCGGTTGCAATTTTGGGACAAGACCCATCGACCTCCATTTGAAAGGGTTTCGGGCCTTGGGTGCCAACGTGATTGTGGAAAATGGCATTGTGAAGGCTTACGCAGATAGACTGGTAGGTACTTCTATTTATATGGATCAGGTCAGCGTAGGTGCAACCATCAATATTATGTTGGCGGCCTGTATGGCAGAAGGCAAGACTACCATTGAAAATGCGGCGAAAGAGCCTCATATTGTAGATACGGCAAACTTTCTGAACTTTATGGGTGCCAATATCAAAGGAGCAGGTACCGATGTAATCCGTATCACTGGTGTGGAAAAGCTCCACGGTGCCCAGTATACGATTATTCCTGACCAGATTGAGGCGGGAACGTATATGATTGCAGGGGCGATTACCGGCGGCGATGTATTGGTGAAAAATATTATTCCGAAGCATATGGATTCTCTGACGGCAAAGCTGGTGGAGATGGATGTGACGGTGGAAGAAATGGACGATGCTATCCGTGTGATTGCAGACAAGCCTTTGAAAAATGTTAATGTAAAAACTATGAGCTATCCGGGGTTTCCTACGGATTTGCAGCCGCAGATTGCGGCACTTTTGAGTGCTTGCAAAGGAACCAATATCATTACGGAAAATGTTTGGGATAATAGGTTTCAATATATCGATGAATTGCGGCGGCTGGGTGCCAATATTACGGTTGACGGCAGAGTTGCCGTTATCGAAGGCACAGACTGTTTAACCGGAGCCGAGGTTATGGCGACGGATCTGCGTGCCGGTGCGGCTATGATTATAGCAGCTTTGGCGGCAAAAGGGAAAACCTCTATCAGTGATATAAAATATATCGACAGAGGTTACGAGGATGTTGAGAAGAAATTTAGTGCCTTGGGAGCAGATATTAAAAGAGTGGATATTTAAGCAGAATAGTTAGGAACGGGGGTGTTTTGTACGATGGCAGTAAAATTTTGTTCTATCGCCAGTGGAAGCAGCGGCAATAGTATTTTTGTTGGTACAGAGCATACCCGTATTTTATTTGACGCTGGGTTAAGTGGCAAGCGGATTCAGGAGGGGTTGAAACTCCTTCAGGTTGAGGGTGGTCAAATTGATGCACTTTTTATTACCCATGAACATACGGACCATATCAAAGGGGCGGGGATTTTATCTCGACGGTTTGACATCCCCATTTTTGCCACCCAAGGAACATGGGAGGCCATGGAAGGACAGTTGGGGCGTATTGCACCAAGAAACAAACGATATGTGTATAACGGAGAAAATTGCGTGGTGAACGATGTCTGTGTTCATCCCTTTGAGATTCCCCATGATGCGGCGGAGCCTGTGGGGTACAGTGTGTTTGCAGAAAAATATAAAATGACCATTGCTACGGATTTGGGCCACGTCACTGATGTGATTCGTGAAAATATTACGGATAGTGATGTGCTTTTATTAGAAGCCAATCATGATGTGGATATGCTGAAAAATGGTGCTTATCCTTGGTCGTTAAAGCAGCGGATATTGGGGGAACAAGGGCATATCTCCAATGTGACGGCGGGGGAGCTTCTTTCTGAGGTTATGACAGGAAAAATGAAACACGTTTTTTTAGGGCATTTAAGTGCAGAAAACAATCTGCCCTACCTAGCCTATGAAACAGTAGAAAAAATACTGAACAAATATCATATTAAGGTTGGTACATATTTTAAATTAGAAATGGCGGCAAGACACTGTAATAGTCGTATCATTGAGCTATGAATAAACCCTGAATTCGGCGAAGTAATTTGCGGCAGAATTGGAAACGAAGCGTTCCTAAGGCAAAAGAGCTTGACTACGCACCCCGATGATTACGGGGACGTCCGCAGGACGGCTTTTGCCCAAGGCAAAAGAGCTTGACTACACCACGAAGTGCTAAGGAGAAAGAAAAGAACATGAAAATCACCATTATTTGTGTGGGCAGGCTCAAGGAAAAATACTGGCAGGCGGCAGTGGAGGAATACAGCAAGCGTCTGGGACGATATGTGAAGCTGGCAATTATCGAGGTTGCCGACGAAAAGACCCCGGAAACCATGAGTGTTGCCGAAGGTGCGGCGGTACGAAAAAAAGAAGGCGAACGAATTTTAAAAGCAGTGAAAGAGGATGCCTTTGTAGTGGCACTGGCGATTCAAGGAAAGCAGTTTAGCTCTGAGGAGTTGGCAGAGTTTGTGGAACATAGCGGTATTCGGGGGATTAGCCATATCGCTTTTATCATTGGAGGTTCTTTAGGATTGTCAGATGACGTTATGAAGCGGTGTGATTTGGCACTGAGTTTTTCCAGAATGACATTTCCTCACCAAATGATGCGTGTTGTACTTTTGGAACAGATTTACCGTGGGTTGAAAATTATGAAAAAAGAACCATATCATAAATAGAAGGCAGATGCCTTCCTAAGGGTATAGGCAAAGTCTACACCTTGTTACTTTAAGACGCTGATTTCTTTGTGGAAGGGCTACGCCCCTAGAAATCAGCGTTTTTCTGCATTTTTGTGGAAATAAATTCCCCGAGAATGATTCCTCTTGGGGACTTGCAGGCGGTTTTTTGACAGTTTGGAGAAGGCGGAGGCCTTTTTTTTGTTGGTATATTCTGTATAATGTGGACAACTTTGTTGACAATCTTAGGGAAATGTGGACAACTTTTAAGAACTGCCAAAGGAAAAGAGTATAGTGATAGAGGGAAGGGGGAGGGCAGAAAAACAAAGAGAAGATATGACACAAAATATAGGGGGAAAAGCGAAATAATGTGCCTATTTAGTGGGAAATTTAGTTTTTCAAAAAAAATCTACTGCTGTTTGTGAAATTTGACAAACAGCAGTAGATTAGAAAAAAATTAAAATTTACGTTTCGTTTTCCACAAAAAAGGGATAATCACCTGTAGATAACCCTGTGGATAATGTGGATAACTTACAGGGTAAGGAATTGCTCTCCGATGCGGTAAACATCACCGGCACCAATGGTGAGTAAAAGGTCGCCATCCTGACAGTGTTCTTTCAGATATTGGGCGATATTATCAAAATCGCCTGCATAAACGGCATCTTGCCCCTTTAAGGCAATACGGTCTGCCAGTTGTGCGGCACTCACCAAGCCTGTGTCATTTTCTCTGGCGGCATAAATATCGGCAATTATAACATGGTCAGCGTTTTGGAAGGATTGGCTGAATTCTTCAAAAAGGAATTTGGTGCGGGTATAGGTGTGAGGTTGGAATACGCACCAGATATGCCGATGTTTTATCTTTTGCGCCGCAGAAAGGGCAGCCTTGATTTCTGTGGGATGATGGGCGTAGTCATCAATGACGGTGACACCGTTTTTCACCCCTTTATATTGGAAACGACGGTCTGTACCGTGGTAGTTCTCCAATCCTTTTTGTATATCCTCCATGGAAATATCCAAGGCATAGGCAGCAGCACAAGCCGCCAAGGCGTTGGATATATTATGATCCCCCGGCACATTCAGGTGGATTCTTCCTATATGCTGATTGTTATAAGACACATCAAAGCTATTTTTTCCATTGTCCTCATGGACTATGTTTTCTGCTTTCCATTGGGCATCGTCCTGCTCCAGACCAAATCTTTCCACACGACAGCAAAGCCCTGCTGTCAGCTCATCCGCTCGGTCGATTTCACCGTTAATAATTACAATACCATCATCAGGCACTCTGCCTGCGAAGGCATGAAAGGATTTACGGATATTTTCCAGATTTTTAAAATAATCCAGATGGTCGGCTTCTACGTTTAGGATAATAGCCACTTTGGGGTTGAATCGCAGGAAGCTGTCACAGTACTCACAGGCCTCTGCCACAAAATAAGGAGAAGCACCGACTTTTGTATTGCTATGGATGGAGGGTAGAATACCACCCACTGTAATGGTAGGGTCCGTATCCGCCCCAAGAAGGATTTCTGCAACCATGGAAGTGGTAGTAGTTTTTCCATGGGTGCCGGAAACAGCAATAGAATTGCTGTAATCTGCCATAATGCGTCCAAGTAATTGGGCACGGTCTATAATTTGGATACCTTTTTCTCTGGCAGCTTCCAATTCGGGGTTGTCGTTTTTTACAGCAGCGGTGTAAACCACTAAATCTATATCGTCGGTGATATTTTCTTTTTTGTGACCAATATTCACCTGTATGCCAAGGTTACAAAGGTGTTGCGTGACCGTTGTTTCCTTGATGTCGGTGCCGGAAACTTGAAAGCCTTTGGACCATAAAATTTCTGCCAAACCAGACATACTGATACCGCCGATGCCAATAAAATAAATATGGGGACATTGTTTGCTAAATTCCATTTTCATACAAATCGCCTCGTTTTCTGTAGAATTCTGATTTCTATAAAAAGAGCCGAAGGAGGGTCCTGCCGGCTTTTCGTAAAATCTGTTTTAATTTATACATTATATTACACAGCACACAGAATGGCAATGAAATAGTATAGAATCAAGTTGATTTTTACACTATCTCTAGTATACTGAAAGTTAAGAAAAATAAACCTTGGCAACCAATATTTTCTGCACAGGAATGCAAAAAAAAGGAAATTAGCCAGGATTCCTTTTGTGACGAAGGTGTATCAAAACATACAATTACATTAGGTATTGCAAAAATTATATTGTTTAAAATGTC
The DNA here is from genome assembly GCA_964497675.1 of uncultured Candidatus Epulonipiscium sp. Taxonomy (GTDB): domain Bacteria; phylum Bacillota; class Clostridia; order Lachnospirales; family Anaerotignaceae; genus CAZCDP01. Next base: position 9,629 of record CAZCDP010000004.1, on the reverse strand, counting down.
GAAAATTATCATAAAAAGAGAAGATATAACGAAAATAGAAGAATCTGTTGTAAAAAACATTAAAAAAAGAAAGAAAAATAGAAAATTTTTATTTGATATTTTACAAATACAGGAGCCTATGGTATAATATTGGTATAATTTGTATAGTTTATACAAGGTTTACAACATTGAAATATTTTGGTTCCATGGAACCATAGATGGGGGGTACAGGTCATGCGTAAAAAAGAAATGATTGCTATGTTATTAGCAGGAGGACAAGGAAGCCGTTTGGGTATTTTGACCCGTAATGTAGCAAAGCCGGCGGTTACGTTTGGCGGTAAGTACAGAATTATTGATTTCCCATTGAGCAACTGCATCAATTCCGGTGTGGACACAGTGGGTGTTCTTACGCAGTATCGGCCATTAAGGCTGAACCAGCACATTGGTATCGGTATTCCCTGGGATTTGGACAGAAAGAGCGGCGGTGTCACCATTTTGGCACCCCATGTAAAAGGGGGTGGAGATTCCGGTGAATGGTTTATGGGAACAGCCAACGCCATTTATCAGAATCTGGAGTTTTTGGACAGCAATCACCCTGAATACGTTCTGATTTTGTCCGGTGACCATATTTATAAAATGGATTATTCTAAAATGCTGGCATTTCATAAGGAGAAAAAGGCGGCGGCTACCATTGCCGTTTTAGAGGTGCCTATGGAGGAAGCCAGCCGTTTTGGAATCATGAACACAGAAGACGACGACAAAGTCTATGAATTTGAGGAAAAACCTGAACAGCCCAAAAGCAATTTGGCATCTATGGGAATTTATATCTTCACATGGAGCCGTTTGCGGGAGGCGCTGATTGAGGACAGCAAGATTCATCCTGACAGTGATTTTGGCAAGCACATCATACCCCGTATGTTGGAAGAGGGGCAAACCATGTATGCTTACCGCTTTAAGGGGTATTGGAAGGATGTAGGCACCATTGAATCCTACTGGCAGGCAAATATGGAGCTGATTAAAACATTGCCTGATTTCAATCTTTACGAAGATTTTTGGAAAATTTATACCAACAGTGACCATCAGCCGCCCCAGTATACAGCCCAGGGGGCAAAGATTTCCACCAGCATTGTTTCTGACGGCAGTGAGGTTTACGGTGAGGTTTATCATTCTGTTTTAGGGCCTGAAGTAATTGTAAAAAAAGGTGCGGTCATTCGGGATTCTATTATTATGGAAGATACTGTTATTGGCGAAAACGCCTATATTGAACGTTGTATCATTGACGAGGGCTGTCATGTGGGGGACGGCGTCAAAATCGGAGTGGGAGAAAATATTCCCAATGAATCCAAACCCAATATCTATGCCACAGGCATTACGGTCATCGGTGACTATACTTCCATTCCCGACCATGTCACTATTGGTAAGAATTGTGTTCTTTTTGGTCGGACAAAAGGGGAAGATTACCCTGATGGAGCATTGGAAAGCGGAAAGTCTGTTATCCGTGAGGGGGGAAGGTTATGAGAGCAATCGGTATTATTTTAGCGGGAGGAAACAATGAAGGACGCCTTGGCGTACTGACAGATTTGCGGGCGGCGGCGGCACTTCCTGTGGGAAGCTGTTATAGAGCCATTGATTTCACCTTAAGCAGTATGTCCAGTTCCGGTATCAACAAAGTGGCGGTTCTGGCACAGTACAACTCCCGTTCTCTGCAAGACCATATGAGTTCCTCCAAATGGTGGGACTTTGGCAGAAAACAGGGAGGACTCTTTGTATTTACGCCTTTTACCACGCGGGAAAATTCCAACTGGTTCCGTGGCACAGCAGACTCTATTTATCAGAACATTTCATATCTGCGGCGAAGCAACGAGCCTTATGTGGTGATTGCTTCGGGAGATTCTATCTATAAAATGGATTATCGCAAGGTGATTGCCTATCATGAAGAAAAAGGTGCGGATATTACTGTGGTCTGCCAGAATATGGCGGGAAGGGATTTATCGAAGTTCGGTATTATGGAGATGGACGGCGACAGACGACTGCTGGAATTTGAAGAAAAGCCTTTGTGGGCACAGTTTTCTATGGCTTCTCTGGGCATCTACGTAATTTCCAAAAACCTATTAATCCAGCTGTTGGAGGAGATTATACCAGAGGGCAGATATGATTTTGTTAAGGATATTATCATTCGCTTTAGAAAAACACTGAAAATCTATGGTTATGAATTTGATGGGTACTGGAATTCCATTGGTACAGGGGTAGCGGAGTATTACAATACCAACATGGATTTTTTGAAAAAAGAAGTGCGGGATATATTTGTAAAACAGGCACCTTATATCGAAACGAAGCCGAAGGACGAACCGCCGGCGAAATATAACAAAGGGGCGGATGTCAGTGATACCATTGTAGGCAGCGGCAGTATTCTGAACGGAAAGATAGAACATTCTGTTATTTTCCGAAAAGTATACACAGGGGAAAATTCCTTTATTAAGGATTCCATCATTATGGAAGGGTGTTATATCGGCAATCATTGTGTCGTGGAAAATGCGATTCTTGATAAGGAAGTTGTGCTTTCGGACGGAAAACAGGTGTTCGGGAAACCGGGTGAACCTCTGATTCTGAAAAAAGGCACTGTTATATAAAAACAAAGGCGATACATAAAGGGGAAGCAGCTTAGGTCACATGGGAGGAGAGATACAATATGGAGATTACTGATGTAAGAGTGAGAAAGGTGAACAAGGATGGAAAGATGAAAGCCGTCGTTTCCGTAACTTTTGACAACGAGTTTGTGGTTCATGACATCAAGGTAATTGAAAGGGAACAAGGGCTGTTTATTGCAATGCCCAGCAGAAAAACCGCTGATGGGGAGTTCCGTGACATTGCACATCCAATCAATGGGGTGACCAGAGAAAGAATTCAGAGCGCAATTTTAGAAAAATATGAGATTGCGTTGGCAGAGGAAGAAGAACACGGGGAAGGGGAACAGGAATCTGCAGAGGTGTAAGGAAAAAAGAAGATAGGGTAGTGTGGCCACAAGCCATAGGGTGCAGACTTTGCCTACACCTTCTCTTGAGGTGTGCCTAAACCCCACCCTTTTTTTCAGAAAAAAGAGGGGCAAAAAGCTTTGATTATTAAATCAGACAAGCCTGATTTATCAAGGAAAGCGTAGGTTTCCGTTATAGGTCGAGGGTGAAACCCTCGTGGTGGTTTGGCGGTAGAACCTCCAAAAAGGTGTGGGCTTTTTTGACACACCGGGGAAGACTGATGTCTTCCTTTTTTTATGGAAAAAATAAAAGAAATTCGGGGCTTCTGTTTTTTGGTATTTTTTTACCAATAAAAAAATTTAGTAATTAAGCATATTGAAAAAAAGAACCAAAAATGAGAAAATAACAAAATAGACAATGTAAATTCAGACTGAAGGAGATTTGAGATGAAAAATTTGAAGGCTATCATACTTGCGGCAGGCGAGGGTACTAGAATGAAATCAAAAAAGCCCAAGGTGCTGCATGAAATTTTTAATAAGCCAATGGTGGAATATGTGATTGATGCGGCAAAAAACAGCGGCGTTGAGGAAGTTTGCGTTGTCGTGGGACATAAGGCAGAAGCGGTACAAAAAGCCATAGAGAGGGAAGGCCTCTCCTTTGCCCTGCAAGAAAAACAAATGGGTACAGGTCATGCTGTGATGCAGGCTATGGATTTTATCGATGAAACAAAAGATATTTTGATTTTATATGGAGATACACCACTGGTTACAGGAGAAACCTTGGATAAACTGGTGGAGTTCCATCGGGCAGGGGGGAACGGTGTTTCCATTGTTTCAGCTATTGTGGACGACCCCACAGGCTACGGACATATTATCCGTAACGAAAGAGGAGAGTTTCTGAAAAATGTGGAGCATAAGGACGCCACAGCAGAGGAAAAACAAGTGCAGGAAATCAATACCGGTATCTACTGCTTTCAGGGCGCAAAGCTAAAAGAGGCTTTACGAAAACTCACCAACCATAATATACAGGGAGAATACTACTTGCCGGATACATTGGAAATTATTCTCAAAAGCGGCGGCGGCGTTGATGCCATGGCAGCAGAAGATGTCAGCGAGTTTTTCGGTGTGAACTCAAGAGTACAGTTGGCAGAGGCTACTTCTATTCTGAAAACCCGTATTCTTAAAAAATTTATGGAAAATGGAGTAACCATTGTGGATCCTGACAATACTTATATTGATGAGATGGTGGAGATTAGCTGTGATACGGTGATTCTTCCGGGCTGTGTCATTGAGGGGAAAACTGTTATCGGCGAGGACTGTATCATTGGCCCCAACGCACGAATAACCAATATGGTATTGAAAAACGGTGTAAAATTCCAAGCATCCACAGGTATGGATTCTGTGGTGGGCAGCAATACTACCGTAGGCCCTTATGCTTATATCCGCCCCAATTCCAATATCGGCGAAAATGTAAAAATCGGCGATTTTGTGGAAGTGAAAAATTCCAATATCGGAAACAATACCAAGGTTTCCCATCTGACCTATATCGGAGATACCGACGCAGGAGAAGGTATTAATTTTGGTTGTGGTACCGTCACAGTTAACTATGACGGTAAAAAGAAATTTCGGACAGTCATTGAGGACAATGTGTTCATAGGCTGTAATGCCAATTTGGTTGCACCGGTGACGGTAAAAAAAGGTTCTTATATCGCAGCGGGCTCAACAATTACAAGAGATGTGCCGGAAGATACACTGGCAGTAGCTCGTGCCAGACAGAAAATCATAGATGGATGGACAAAAAAACATTAATTTTGACAAATCATGTTGAAATTGTCCGTTCGGTGGTGTAACATATATTATGTATGTGTTATAAACAGCCGGAGAGATGTTCGGACGTCCGGAGTTACTATAAGTATTAATATCAATTTAGGGGGATACGAAAAAATGATGTATACTTGCAGAAGCAATATCAAAATTTTTGCCTGCAATTCCAACCTTGAGCTGGCAAACAAAATTGCCAAGGGCTTAGGGCTTACCTTGGGACAGGCAGAGGTTGAAAAATTCAGCGACGGTGAAATTTCTGTGAAAATCAACGAAACCATTCGTGGTGCGGATGTTTACATCATCCAGTCTACGTCTTATCCTGTCAATGATAATCTGATGGAGCTTTTGATTATGATTGACGCTATGAAGAGAGCCTCTGCAGGCAGGATTACAGCAGTTATGCCTTACTATGGCTATGCAAGACAGGACAGAAAAGCAAGAGCAAGAGATCCAATCAGCGCAAAGCTTGTTGCCAACCTTATCACCTGTGCTGGTGCCAACAGAGTTCTTACCATGGACCTCCACTGTTCACAGATTCAGGGATTTTTCGATATTCCTGTAGACCATCTGGTAGGTAGTCCTCTTTTGACAAAACATTACCGTGAAAAATTCGGCGACGAACTGGAAAATTTTGTAGCGGTTTCGCCCGACTTGGGAAGCGTAGGCAGAACAAGAGCCTTTGCGGAAAAACTTAATATTCCCCTTGCTATCATAGACAAGAGAAGACCGAAAGCAAATGTCAGTGAGATTATGAACATCATTGGTGACGTAAAGGGCAAAAAGGTAATTCTTGTGGATGATATGATTGACACAGCCGGCACAATTACCAATGCGGCCAATGCACTGAAAGAAAGAGGTGCTGTGGAAGTGGATGCTTGCTGTACCCATGCTGTATTATCTGGCCCTGCCATAGAACGGATTGAAAATTCCGCTATCAATGAGCTGTTGGTGCTGAATACAAATTATCTGCCTGAAGAAAAGAGAATATCAAAAATCACAATCGCATCTGTTGCAGATATTTTTGCAGATGCCATTAACCGTATTCATGAAGGCATTTCTGTTTCCAAATTGTTTGATTAATAAACTTTCGAAAAGGCGGTTGCTTTGGTTTAAGAATCGATAATATTTAGTGTGTGATATAGAAAGCTGCCCTGCCAATATCCTTATGGGTATTGACAGGGCAGTTTTTTTGAAGTAAAAAAACCTTTTAGAACTGTAAAGGTTCCCCGCACCAAGATTTTTTAAAAAAGAGAAGTAAAAACTTTTGATAGAAAAAGTAACGATGCTTGATTTCCCAAGGAAAACGTAGTTTTACCGTATGTGTCGAGGGTGAAACTCTCATGGTGGCTTGAGGGAACGCCTACAAGGCTTTGAAAGCTTTTCCTCTATTATTGTAATTCTACGGTTTCACCGCTTAAAATTTTATTTGTTGTTCTCATGGCACACATTTTACCACACATAGAACAACTGTGTTTTTCTGCAACAGGGATACTTTCAAAATAGTTTCTTGCTTTTTTTTCATCAAGGGCGTAAGAGAACATTTCCTCCCAATCTGTACGCCTTCTGGCATCACTCATTTTGTTGTCGATAGTTCTGGCGTTGGGAATGCCTTTTGCAATATCGGCTGCGTGTGCTGCTATTTTTGTCGCAATGATACCTTCCTTTACATCATTTATATCGGGTAGTTTTAAATGCTCTGCCGGAGTAACATAACAGAGGAAGTCAGCACCATGGCTTGCGGCGATTGCCCCACCGATGGCTGAGGTGATATGGTCATAGCCGGGGGCAATATCTGTTACGATAGGCCCCAATACATAAAACGGTGCACCATGGCATAATTTTTTTTCAAGGAGCATATTGGATGCAATCTCATTGAGAGCCATATGTCCCGGGCCTTCTATGATAACCTGAACATTTTTTTCCCAGGCACGTTTTGTTAAGGCACCTAATTCTATAAGCTCTGCAATCTGACCGGCATCTGTACTGTCATGGATACTGCCCGGCCGTAGGGCATCTCCTAAGCTTATGGTTACATCATATTTGTAAAGAATATCTAACAGCTCATCATAATATTCATAAAAGGGATTTTCGTTGCCAGTCATGGACATCCAAGCAAATAGCAGAGAACCTCCTCTGGAAACGATATTGGTAAGCCTGCCGGAAGCTCTAAAACTTTCTACGGCACGCTTATTGATTCCTGCGTGAATTGTCACAAAGTCAACACCCTGTTTTGCATGGACCTCTACAACTTCTAAAAAGTCCTTTGCCGTTATTTTTGCCAAGTCCTTTTCCAGGTATCCTATGGCATCATATATTGGCACTGTTCCAATCATTGCAGGGGAATAATCCACGAGCCGTTCACGAAAGGCGTTGGTCTTTCCAAAATTGCTTAAATCCATAATGGATGCAATACCAAAGTCTACTGCCAGTTTTACTTTTTCAAATTCATTGGTATAATCAGCACAGTCGCCTGAAACCCCAAGGTTTACATTGATTTTTGTTGTAAGACCTTCCCCGATACCTTCAGGGCTTAAAGAAGTGTGATTGCAATTTGCGGGTATGACGATTTTTCCACAGGCAACCAGCTCTCGCAGCTTATTTTCCTCCATACCTTCCTTTTGGGCAACAACCTCCATTTGTTTCGTTATGATTCCTTTTTTTGCCGCTTCCATCTGTGTTTTGTAATTCATCCTTCTTCATCCTCCTTTATTTTTTATAATAAAAAAGGGATATACCGATAAAGTCAGTATATCCCACAAATTATTATTCGCGTAAGTTCCTACGTTGGCATTATCCAAATCAGGTAATAAGGGTCGAAGTTAGATGACTTCCTCTCAGCCTGCAAGACAAGCTCCCCCATATATGTAATTATGCTTATTGTAGCACGGATGGGAGCGGCTGTCCAGCGGAATACAGTTTTAGTATAAAATGTATCCGCCATCTTTCAGAGAATGAAAAATCAGCTCATTTTGAAGAATTATTAACAAACTGGAGAAAGGATAATGCTCTGCATTTTTACCAAAAACAGAAACTGTTTTTTATGCAGAAATAGAAAGTTTGGTAGACAATTTCCAATGTTTGTTTTTTCAATAGAAAATATTGATACAAAAAATATAATTTGCCGAAATCATATTGACAAATTTACAAATATGTATTATATTGTTAAAAGTAAAACAAACAGAGTGTAGCTCTATGCTTCCTATGGTTTTGGGATTCTCGATAGAGAGGCGGGGGCACTTCTTTCTGTTACAAAGGTGATTCTCAAAAATTAAAATGAATGATTATCTTAGGAGGAATTTGAAAATGAAAATTGCATATTTCGACACAAAACCTTATTTCAAAGAAACATTTGGTCCTTTAGCAAAAAAATACGGCTATGAAGTTACTTTTTTCGATGAAAGATTAACACCAGAAACAGCTCATTTGGCAGCAGGCCACGAAGCTACTTGCTCTTTCGTTAATGACGAAGTAAGCGCTGAAGCAGTTAAAACATTGAAAAAAGTTGGCGTAAAAGTTATCCTTCTTCGTTGTGCAGGCTTTGACAGCGTTGACCTTGCAGTTGCAAAAGAATGCGGTCTTCCTGTATTAAGAGTACCTGGATATTCTCCACAATCTGTTGCAGAACAAGGTATCGCTTTGTTAATGGCTATCAACAGAAAATCTCACCTTAGCTATGAAAGAACAACAAAATTCAATTTCAACATTTCTGGTTTAACAGGTGTTGCTCTTTACGGCAAAACAGCAGGTGTTATCGGTACAGGTAAAATTGGTAAATGTATGATCGAGAACCTCAAAGGGTTTGGTATGGATGTTATCTGCTATGATGCATTCCCAGATACAAAGAGTGGTTTAACATACGTTGACTTAGACGAATTATATGCTCGTGCTGACGTTATTTCTATCCACTGCCCATTAATGCCAGCTACAAGACACATGGTTGATAAAGATGCTATCGCTAAAATGAAAGACGGCGTTATGTTCATCAACGTAGCTAGAGGCGGCTTGGTAGATTCCGAAGCATTAGCTGATGCAGTAGAAGCTGGTAAATTCCGTGGCGTTGGTATGGACGTTTGTGAAAAAGAACATGAATATTTCTTCGAAGACAGAAGCAATTTAACAAAACATGACCCTACACTCGCTAGATTACTTGCTAGTGACAAAGTTCTTATTTCCGGTCATCAGGCTTTCTTAACAGAAGAAGCTTTAACAGCTATTGCTGAAATCACATTAGATAACTTCAAAGATTTCTTAGCAGGCAAAGAATTAGTAAACGAAGTTAAATAATTTAGTTTACATAGGACAAAAAAGGCGTGAACCTAGGTTCATGCCTTTTTTCTGTTCTATCCCCCGAAACAAAAACCATTGAATATATTGCGAGATGGGGTATAATAGATAAGAAATCATTGAAAACCATAAAAATTATGATAAAATGGTTCCTGTGCAAAACAATAAAAAACCGACGAAAATTTTGATTACGAAATCAGACAAGCCTGATTTTCCAAGGAAAACGTAGTTTGACCTTATGGGTTAAGGGTGAAATCCTTGTGGTGGTTTGGAGGTAAACCCTCCAAGGTTTGATTTTTATGAACATTTTCTGTATACAAGCTCTAATGAAAATTAGGGCTTCCTTGCATTTCAGAAAATAGTGTGTTATAATATCAAAGCGTAAATGATTATTTCATAGTACTACTATCAACGATAAATTTGACGGGCTACTATGTGTCATATTTTTTCTAAAAGATTGTGGGTTATTAGATGACAATCGATATGCGGAAATCTATATTTCCAACCTGATATCTCAGGAAAAAGGCGAAATATATATCCGGCATAAGCTTCGAGAAAAAGGTATTGGCGA
>CAZCDP010000003.1:0-39164 GCA_964497675.1 uncultured Candidatus Epulonipiscium sp. | reverse complement strand
CAGCAGTATAATCCCCGCTAATAATAGTAACTTTGGCCTCATTTGCTGCCAACACCGCAGTACTATTATATATCTTTTTGGTGTTTAGACCATTCTGATCAATAGTAAGGGCTTCAAGGGTTAGATTAGCACTTACTCCATCTGCCTGAATTCCACCAGAACCTTTATTTGTAATTATAGTACCATTCTTTACAGTGACTGTACTTTTAACAACAATTGCTATTTCATTTTCATTTCCGTCTTTGTTTGCATCCAAGCTGTTAGTTATCGTTTTTTCATTTAGGTCAAATATGATGTTTTTGTCAACGGTAATCCCTTCATGAGTTAATATATCTGCAATCAACTTGAGTGTATCGCCATCTTTAATTTCTTCTGTTGCTTCTTGGATAGTTTGATAACCTTTGTTTCTTGTAATATTTATAACATTACCGATTGCGACTTGAACAGAACCAGTAAATCCACCATCAACAGTTGTTGCTGTAATTGTCGCAGTTCCGGCAGCTACAGCTGTTACATTACCGTCCTCATCTACAGTTGCTATATCTTCATCACTTGATGACCAAGTAACATTCTTATTAGCCGCATTATCCGGCTCAACTGTTGCTGTTATATTTCCTGAATCGCCGACTTTTAATGTCAACTCTTCTTTATCAACACTAATAGCACTAGCCTTTACTCTTTTTTTGTGAGAACTAGAGCTGCTAGAGCTTCCGCCACCGCCACCGCTTGTGGTAGAAGGTGATTTCACGCCGTCTGCTGTTTTCGTTTTGCTTGGAGTAATGGTTGTTTTAATGCCATCTACATTTGCCTCTAATGTACCGATTGTTCCGTTACCGCTTATGGATAATGCCCCATCTGCTGTTAAAGTTCCTACTTTTGCAGAAGATGCAGTGCTTAATTTTGTATCTTTCGCATCTTTAGCAATCGTAACTTCTTCTACATCTGCATTAACGTCTACATTTACTTTAGCTTCTACTTCTAAAGCATTCGCAGGAACGCCTACTGTAATATCAGAACCGTCTTTTACAGATCCTGTTATTGTGATTGTTCCAACTTTGCCCTTGAAGTTTTTAGAATCTAAAGTAACACTAGGAGCAGAAACTTTTACTTTCGTTGCAGTTGTTTCTCCTTCAAAGGATACACGAACGCCATCTTTTTCGATAGCGATTGCACCTGCTGTTACGTTAACCAAATGAACGGAATTTTTACCGCCGCCCTGTACGAGAATATCACCTTTTACAGTAACGTTTTCAACTGTAACGTCGCCATTTCCAACTTTTTCGGAAATGATTAAGTTACCTTCTACAGTCTGGTCTTTTAAAACAGTACCAGCCTCTTCAACCAGTACATCTGATTTTGCTACGGTTTTGCCGCCATTCAGCACTCTATCCAAAGTGGAAACCGCTTCTGCTCTTGTCATTACACGGTTTGCCTGGAAAGAGCCATCAGGGTATCCGCTCATAATGCCTGCGGAAATGATAGCACCAATGTTGTCTGTTGCCCATGCTGGTAATGCATTAGCATCCGTAAGTCTTGCTGCACCTGCTGCATCTTTGCTCAAGCCTGCCGCTGTGCTAACAAAAGTAGCCGCCTGTGCTCTTGTTACAGAATCACCGGGACGGAATGTTCCATCTTCAAAGCCTTTGGTATAGCCTTCGCCGACTGCGAGAGCTACATCATTGTAGAACCAATCGTTTGGGGAAACATCGCCAAAAGCAATCTCTGCTTTTTCCTTCGCACCAACTGTTTGGTTCAAAAGACGTACAAACTCAGCTCTGCTGATTGCTTTTTCCGGTAAAAATGTACCATCTTCATAACCGCTGATTCGTCCGTCTTCCTGCCATTTCGCTATTGTGCTTTCTGCCCAATGGCCGGAAATATCTGTTGCCTGCGCTGCAAATGCAGCAGGCTGTGAAACGCCTAATGCCATAATGGTAGACATTGCATACGCTAAAACCTTTGCATACTTCTTAGCCTTCATTTTACTACCTCCTAAATATTATTTGTTGTAACAGCAAGTTCCCCTAAAAAGCATTCCCCCTCCTTTCGGTTTCTCTGCTTTATGGAATAGACTATCACAAAGTGAAAACCATCCTATCTTAGTAGTGTAGCACTTATACCGAACAAAATCATCCAAAATCTGCAACAATAATACACAATTTTCCATGTAGAAAAATGGTAATATTTTTATATTATACTATAAATATACTAAATAAATATACTAAAAAACCGTTTATTTGGAGTACTTTAATAATTTTGTAACTATTTCAGCACAAAAAAGTTAACTGCATATATCTTTTTAGGCAGCTTCCTAGACAGTCTGTGAAATTATATAATAAATTGCACTGTAAATCATATTTCACCTACACCGGAAGTCGGTATTCCCAGTAATTTCCTTCCCCCATAATGTTGAAGTCACGATTCTTGAATACTGTTTCATTTGGATGTCGCACCCACCATGTTGGATTTTATTTTAATGCAATATAAAGATCAATGTCTGCATTCTCCCAATCGGAATTGAGATATTCCTCAAAATCTCCCGTAAAACTTCTGTCCAAGTCCATTTTCCAGATTTCGCCCCAAGCCTCGGCAACTGCTTTTTCCATATGTCCATGTACAGAAAGCCTTGCATATTTTCCGGCAGGAATCATTTTTACAGTCAGTTCATCATTCTCTGGTTTTGAAACCTCATTACCGCAAGTAACGCAGTATTGGTCGTTTGCGTAGTCAGGTATACACTTATAATATGACACCATCCAGTCATATTATAAGCAATCTATAACTCAAATACAGTGAAAAGTTACATTCCGAGAACTTGCCAGTCCATACTTGCATAAGGGCAGTGGACATATGAAGTGTTGTTCCAGATAAATTTCTCCTTTTAGATTGACAAAAATTGATTTGCTGCATATAATATATCATATCAAAATAATTTGATGTGAGGTGAAAGGCTTGGAGAACGTACATGAGAAAAATGCAAAGATATTTAAAGCATTCTGTGATGAAAAACGACTTGCGATTTTGGAGCTGCTTCGTAGTGGAGAAAAATGTGCCTGCGTTCTCATTGAGCAGATGAACATAGGGCAATCTTCCTTGTCTTATCACATGAAGATTCTTTGCGAATCAGGCGTTGTTGAGAGCCGACAGGATGGTAAATGGACACATTACCGCTTAAGTAAGACTGGCAGTAAATATGCTGCCGAGCTTTTGGTACAGCTCACCACTCCTGCTGCGAAACAAGAACCTGATATTTGCTGAAACCAAATTTAGCCATCGGTCGATGGCTTTTATTTGACACTATATATCAATTTTTTTTGATATGAATACTTATTCCATGAAAGGCAGGAGGTTATCTATGCAAATTTTAGAATCCATATGGCTCTTTTTCCAAAATCAAATTCTTGGTATGAAGTGGCTGAACACACTGATTGGAAAATTGCTTTCTTCACTCGGTCTTAATATCACCGAACGTATAGACGGCAGTATACAATTCTTCCTCTATGACACCATCAAGATTTTTGTACTGCTGTCGGTGCTGATTTTCATTATCAGCTATATACAAAGCTACTTTCCACCGGAACGCACCAAAAAAATATTGGGGCAGTTCCACGGCATTACCGCTAACTGCCTTGCTGCACTGCTTGGCACAGTGACACCGTTTTGCTCCTGCTCGTCCATTCCGCTGTTTATCGGGTTTTCCAGTGCAGGGCTGCCAGTGGGTGTAACTTTTTCCTTTTTAATTTCCTCGCCACTCGTAGACCTTGGTTCACTGATACTTTTAATGAGTATCTTCGGTGGAAAAATTGCTGTTGCCTACGTAATTGTCGGATTGATTTTGGCTGTCATCGGCGGCACGATAATTGAGAAGATGGGAATGGAAAAGTATGTGGAGGACTTTGTCAAGTCCGCAGGCAGTGTGGATATTGAAAGCCCCGACTTGACCAAACACGACCGTTTGCTATACGCATGGGAACAGGTGCAGACCACTGTCAAAAAGGTATTTTGGTATGTCCTTGTGGGCGTTGGTATCGGTGCTATTATCCACAACTGGATTCCTACAGAGGTCATTCAGAGCATTCTTGGCGAACGTAATCCCTTCTCCGTCATCCTTGCAACAGTAGTGGGTATCCCTATATACGCAGACATTTTCGGCACAATCCCTATTGCGGAAGCCTTATTTACAAAGGGTGTAGGCATCGGCACAATCCTGTCCTTTATGATGGGCGTTACCGCGCTGTCCCTGCCATCCATGATTATGCTCCGCAAGGCTGTCAAACTGAAGCTGCTTGAGGCATTCGTGGGTATTGTGGCAGTCGGTATTATAATCATCGGTTACTTTTTCAATGCATTTCAATTTTTATTTATTTAGGAGGAACGAACTATGGGTTTATTCGCAAAGAAAAAAGAGGAAACCAAAACCTGCTGCTGTGGCGGCAACTGTAATGCTGAAACAATGGCAAAGGCAGAAACAGCTAAAACAGAGGGTGCAAGCATTAAGGTGCTTGGCTCCGGCTGCACTAAGTGCAGCCAACTGGAAGCAGCCGCCAAAGAGGCACTTGCCGAGCTTGATTTGGATACCACCATCGACCATGTAACAGATTTTACACAGATCGCTGCTTACGGTGTAATGAGTACACCTGCCCTTGTGGTAGATGGCAAGGTGGTTTCCTACGGCAAGGTTCTCAAAAAGGATGAAATTATTAAAATCCTGCAAAAAGTCAGAGGGTGAGCTGATGTTGCCCAAGGTCGCCTTTATCTGTGTTCACAATTCATGCCGCAGTCAAATAGCCGAAGCATTGGGTAAATACCTTGCCTACGATGCATTTGAAAGCTATTCCGCTGGAACAGAAATCAAACCACAGATTAATCAAGATGCAGTACGGATTATGAAACAACTTTATGACATCGATATAGAGCAAACACAATATTCAAAGCTGCTGTCCGATATTCCCCCTGTGGATATTGTAGTAACAATGGGGTGCAATGTGCAATGTCCTTTTTTGCCATGTAAACATCGTGAAGATTGGGGACTTGATGACCCAACCGGAAAATCAGATGAGGATTTCATAACAGTTACCCAAAGCATACATGACAAAATAAAAGAACTTAAATACCATATTCAAAATTTTTTTTAGCAGAAGGGCTGGCGAGTAAAAAATACTTACCCGCCCTTTTTTACATTCCCATAACTTTCCAGTCCATACTTGCATAAGCCATTGCTTTATTATCTATACATCGTGATGACGAAAGTGAGTATTTTAGAAAGTCAGTAGGAAATGCTTTACGCGATATAAACAAAAAATATCCTGAACTGATTAAAAAAGCAGAGTTAGATACTTGGGATATTTCTTCGAGTAATGTTATGCAAGTATTTAAATTTGCAAGAAAATTTGTATATACAAAATGAGCATTTTACGCCATTACACCTTATTACGAATTCGCATAGCATAGTCGTGGCATTGACTATACTGTGCTTTTTTTCTGCTATATACCAAGAATACTTCAGCTGATACTTGTACAAGGACGGCAAACGTATTAAATTGCTTCATTTAAAGACTCCTTCGTTTTTTTAATTTTATTGACATTTCTCATTTCATTGCATATAATATTGAATAACCTCTTTGCACTGCATTACATTCCCAAATAGGGATGCGAGATCAACAGTACGAACTGAGCAGGCGATGCACCTTTGTAAAAGGTCATGGGGCCGGGCCATCCAACAAGTGGCAACAGATTGCAGTTATATGCACATCTGTGGGACAGTAGTATGTTCCATAGGTGTGCTATTTTTATATCCAAATGGAACAACCGAACTTGAATGGAGTGCCATAAGAGTAATCAAATTCCGCCGAAAGGCGCAAACGGAGGTAACTTTTATGACAAACACCAAACCGAACATGGCAGGACTCACGACTGCCGAAGCAAAACGATTGCAGGAGCAATACGGCAAGAACGAATTGACGCCACAGAAGAAAGAGAGCTTTTTCCATAAGGTTCTCCACATCCTTTGCGAGCCCATGTTTTTGCTGCTGATTGTTGCTGCAATTATTTATTTTATTCTGGGTGAGCCCAGAGATGGTGCAATCATGCTCATCTTTGTTGTGGGCATTATCAGCATTGACGTAATCCAGGAATGGAAAACCGACAAGACGCTGAATGCACTGAAGGACTTATCCGCCCCACAGGTGACAGTTATCCGCGATGGCAAAGAAGTCGTCATCGCCAGCGCGGATCTTGTTCCGGGCGATTTGATGATGATCTACGAGGGTGCCAAAATCCCCGCAGACGGCGTTGTGGTGAAATGCAACGACCTTTGCGTGGACGAATCCTCCCTCACCGGCGAAGCCGAGGGGGTTTGGAAGGTCAATACCGAAAACGCCGAACCGACTAAAGACTATTGGCGCCGTGATTATTGCTATGCAGGTACGCTGGTGACGCAGGGTACCGCCACAGTATTGGTGAATCGAATTGGCGCCGCCACAGAGTACGGAAAAATCGGTACGAATGTTGCTGCCGCTCCCGAAGAGCCAACGCCGCTGCAAAAGCAGACCGGCAGCCTTGTGAAGGTGTGCGCCATCATTGCCGCTGTGCTGTTTGCACTGGTTGGGGTGTTCACCTATCTTAATATTCCCGACCATCCCTTTGGTGACCGCATAATTGAAAGTATCCTGTCTGGCATCACCCTTGCAATGGCTATGATTCCTGAGGAATTTCCAGTTATCTTAACCGTATTCCTTTCGATGGGTGCATGGCGGCTTGCAAAAAAGCAATCCCTTGTCCGCAAGCTGCCTTCTGTGGAAACCCTTGGCGCGGTATCTGTGCTGTGTGTGGATAAGACCGGCACCATCACCATGAACCAAATGACAGTGCAGGACACTTGGGCGATGGATGGAAACGAACACACCCTGTGTGAAACAATGGGGCTTGGATGTGAAACCGATGCCTACGACCCCATGGAAAAAGCCATGCTTGCCCACTGTGACAGTCTTGGCATTTCAAAAGAACATTTGTTCAGCGGAGAGCTTGTCAGTGAATACGCCTTTACCAATGAACTAAAAATGATGGGCCATGTCTGGCGCAGAAATGGTGCGCTTGTGATTGCGGCAAAAGGCTCACCCGAACGCATTTTAACAATTTGTGATTTGACCGCCGAGGAGCGTAAAATTGCCGAGCACAAAATTACAAAAATGTCCAAAGAGGGGCTTCGAGTTATTGCTGTGGCAACAGCACACCCAGAGAGCAAGGCAGACATTCCCGCTCAAATCACCGATTGCCATTTGGCGCTGTGCGGCCTTGTCGGGCTTGCAGACCCTGCTCGTGAGAGCGTGAAAAGTGACATTGCTATGTGTAATAAAGCGGGTATCCGCGTGGTGATGATTACAGGCGATAACGGCATCACTGCCTCCGCCATTGCCAAGAAAATCGGTATGCCGAACAGTGACCACATCATCACCGGCGATATGCTCAGCTCCATGAGCGATGAGGAACTGTGTGAGAAGGTTAAGGACGTGAGCATCTTTTCCCGCGTGGTGCCGGAGCATAAAATGCGTATTGTGAAAGCGTTCAAAAACAACGGAGAGATCGTTGCCATGACAGGCGACGGCGTGAACGACGCGCCTGCGCTGAAATATGCCGATATCGGCATCGCCATGGGCAAACGCGGCAGCGAGGTGTCCCGCGAGGCCGCTGACCTTATTTTAATGGATGACAACTTTACCACGATTGTGGAAACTGTCAAGGACGGCCGCCGTATTTACGACAATATCCGCAAGGCGGTCAGCTATGTGTTTGCCATTCATATTCCGATTGCATTTGCCTCTCTGCTGGCGCCGATGCTCGGCATTGCACCCACTGCACTGCTGTTGCTGCCGCTGCACGTTGTATTGCTGGAGCTGATTATTGACCCAACCTGTTCCATTGTACTGGAGCGTCAGCCCGCCGAACAAGACATCATGGATAGAAAGCCACGCAGTCCCAAGGAGAAAATCCTGAATGCTTCCACCTTGATTAAAGGTATTGTACAGGGATTTGTGATTTTTGCAGCCTCCTTTGGCGTTTACTACGCATTGCTTAGCGGCAACCCGGATAACGCGCCTGTTGCCAGAGCTATGGGGCTTGCCATCATCATGTTCTCCAATCTGTTTTTGGTGCAGGTCAACAGCTCAGATCTCGATTTTGCGTTTCATTCGACAAAGCGACTTGCAACAGATAAGGTGATGTGGGCAGCTAACTTTGGCATCTTTGCAATGCTCGGCATCATTTTGTACTCGCCGCTGAACGCATTTCTTAAGCTGGCTCCACTCTCTGCACCCCAGTTCTTTAGTGCATTTGGCATTGCCGCCGCAGCCGTACTGTGGTATGAATTTGTTAAGCTGATAAAGAAGCTTCGCAATCACAGGTGACAAAATGTAAAACTGATTTACTGCCCCACACCATGGCACAAGGCACAGAATATTGGATAGACCAATATTCCAGTAGAATACTTCACTGTGGTTGTTCTATTTTTACAACCATATACCAAGGATAGTCCAAATATACAGCGAAGCAGTTAGGATAAACATTAAGACAGGCGGGCAGGATTGCCAGAGCTGATAGCGAATCCCTTGATATAATCCCAGGATTTTCCTCCCCTCCATAGTTAATGTTTCTAAAGTAATTCACACAATTTACAAGCAGCTTTTACTGTTATCTCAATATTTCATTTATGTAAGATAAATTGTCTGCCTCGTATAGAACCACCTGAATTGGCGTTTGCCAATTCAGGTGGTTTCTTGGTCTGTTATTAATAAGAATTCGATTCTTCGTCAGTTCTTCCTGAGTAACCTTTGCCTTTAACTCTACCAGCTCCCACCGTATTTCGTTCCTATACAAAAAACGGCGGCAAACCGAATTCTGTTTGTCACCGTTTTTTTGATATTTATAGAAACATTTGCAGCAGCCTGATGATTCCATTCACGCTACAACAAAGGACAATCCCCGTTATGGTTGGGATTAAAAATGCCGCCCCCGTCCATTTTATACTTCCCGTTTCCTTCCGAATCGTTAAAAGTGTTGTAGCACAGGGGAAATGGTTCAGAGAAAACAGTACCGCACAGAGTGCCGTTACCCACGTCCAGTCGTTGGCTGCCAGTATTTTCCCAAGCTCCGCTGTGCTTGTGGCATCCAGCAACGCACCACTTTGGCAGTAACACATGAGCAATATGGGAATAACGATTTCATTGGCAGGCAGCCCCAATATAAAAGCCATCAGTATCATGCCGCTCATGCCCATAAGCTTCCCCAGAGGGTCTATGGCACTTGCCATGGTGCCAATCAGCGTCAAATCTCCCACAGTGATATTTTGCAAAGCCCAGATAACAGCTCCCGCCGGTATCGCTACACTAACAGCTCTCCCCAGTACAAAAGCCGTTCGATCTATCATACTTCGCACAATCACCCTGCCAATCTGCGGTTTGCGATAAGGCGGCAATTCCAGTGTAAAAGAAGACGGAATTCCCTTTAAACAAGTCATGCTCAATAGTTTAGATATAACCAGAGTGATTACAACAGAGAACGCAATGGCCAAAAGTACAAAAAAACCTGCGCCAAGGTTACTGCCCCCCGCGAAAAATATGCCTGCGAGCATAATGATGGTTGGAAACCTTCCGTTGCAAGGCACAAAGTTATTGGTCAGAATGGCAATGAGCCGTTCCCTCGGTGTTTCAATGATACGGCAAGAAGTAATGCCCGCTGCATTGCATCCAAACCCCATGCACATGGTTAAAACCTGTTTGCCATGGGCGTTGGCTTTCTGGAATAACCCATCCAGATTAAAGGCTATTCGTGGCAGCAATCCAAAATCCTCCAGCAATGTGAACAACGGAAAAAAGATAGCCATAGGCGGCAGCATAACTGCCACAACCCAACTGACGGTAAGAAAAATACCATCCTTTATTAGTCCATAGAACCATGGCGGTGTGCCGCACCAAGTCAGAAATTGCCCCAGCTTTTCACCCATCCGCAAAAAAAGCTCCATGAGCATTTGCGATGGATAATTAGCCCCCGCAATGGTAATCCAGAAAATAACGCCCAATAGTACCAGCATAATGGGTATACCAAATTTTTTTGATAAAATGATGCCATCCAGCCATCGTTCCTGTTCCTGACAAGCGTTTTTCTGTATTTTTACGACTTCACCTGCTACAGCTTCCGCCCGTTTTAAAAAGGCTAAGCTTTTGTCCTCCTTGAACCGGTCCAGAGAAATACCGTCTTGCTCCAGTTCTTCTCTCGCTACTTCTCCTCTGGCAAAAAGCTCTGTAAGCTCGACCTCATCATACCCCTCTTTTGTTTTTAGTGACTCATAAAAATCTTGATTTTCTTCAATTACCTGACTGAAAAAATAATTTAGGGGCATTCCTTGGGGTATCAAATGGCTCCCGCTCTCTTCCATAGCATTCACTGTTTTTTGGAAGCTGTCATTAAATACAGTTCGTACCGGAGAAAAAACAATCTCTTTCTGAACTGCCTTTAATAAAAGCTCCTTCAATTCTTCAATGCCTTCTCCCTGTCTTGCACTGGTGCAGATAACAGGTACCCCCAGCTGTTTTTCCAAGCCCGCAACATCAATAAAAATCCCTTTTTTCCTTGCTTCGTCCATTAGATTCAAACAAATTACTACCTGATCCATCAACTCCATAATTTGAAGCACCAAAGTCAGATTTCGTTCCAAGCAGGTAGCATCCAAAACAACCACAGTAATATCTGGTTTTTCAAAACAAATAAATTCCTTTGCACATCGTTCCTCTGCACTGTCCGAAAGAATGGAATAGATTCCCGGCAAATCATAAACCGCAAATTTCCATTCCTCCCTTGTAAAATACCCTCGAGCATTAACCACTGTTTTCCCTGACCAGTTTCCGGTGTGCTGCCGCATTCCCGTCAGTGCATTGAATACCGTACTTTTTCCTGTATTTGGATTCCCTGCCAGAGCAACCACTACTTCCTTATTTCTCATCACCATATTTCTCTGCCTCCTCCGCTAATATCTTCTTTGCTTCTCCTGACCGAATGGCAATGAGCGTGTTTTTTACGTAGTAAACACGAGTTCCTCCCCCATGGCACTCATAAAGGGGAACAACATGGCTTCCCTGAAAAAAGCCTAAATCAAACAGACGCAGTCGTTTTCCCTCCTCCCCGACAATTCTGTGAATGATACATTCTTTGGAAATGGGAATATCCTTCAAAGTTTTTTGTACCTTCTCCATCCCGCATTCCTCCTCAAACTTATTGATATATTCAATATATTGGGAATTCGGTTTTTAGTGACTAATAGAACGAAGATATTGGTTTAGATACGATGTTCGCCAAAATCCTGACTTTGGCGATTTTTAATTAAAATAGAAAGCTGACCATTCTATGGTTTTTTGAAAAATCCTTCAATACCTTGAAACTCCAGCTTTCTTTGTATTTTTTCAAAATAGTTTTTTTAAAAACAGAAAGGACTGCCTCATTTTCAGACAGTCCCTTTTGTTGCTGGCCGACACAAATATTCTTATCTGTGCCGCAAAAGCTTTATTCATTGTAGTGGCTTCCCTTATAAGAAACGCAGCAGTCACTGCCCTTTTCGGTTTGCACCTGTTGTCGGTTGGGGCCGTACAGGCAGGAGGCAAGTATTAGATATTTTACCTTCCTATCGCCGTCATGGTCTTACAAAGTTACCGATTGAAACCAAATTTAATTTTTAAAAATCATCCTTTGTATTTATTTAAGTACATTATAGCACAGCCTTTTTTTTCGCTATACATTTTTCCATTTCTTTACAGTTTCTTTATGATTTCTTAGCGTTTTCTTTATCCTTACAACGGCTTATGGAGGTATCCGAAAAATAGCTTTTGCCACAGGCAAAAGTGCTTGACTACGCACCCCGAAGATAACGGGGATGTCCGAAGGACGGCTTTTGCCACAGGCAAAAGTGCTTGACCTCGCACCCCGAAGCACAAAAAACGCTGCTTTCTTAGGCTATAATCCATGCACCAAGAAATCAACGTTTTTACATACAGTATCTACTTTTTTAAGGCAACGAAAACTTTATAGATATATAAACTGCTTTTTGTTTAAAATTCAAGGAAAACGTAGTTTTCCAATGAACGCTTTTTGCCCCTCTTTTTCTGGAAAAAGAGAGTGGAGTTTGAGGCAACGCCTCAAGGTTTTGCTTGTGTTTTGCCTTGTTCTTTTATTCCGCTTTTCCAACCCTTGTCATCAAATGAAGCACCGCTGTTCGTACATCTTTTCCTTCAAAAAGCACACGGTTGATTTCTTCCGTAATAGGCATAGAAACCCCATATTTTTCTGCCATATCACAAGCCGCTCGCACCGTATTCACACCCTCAACCACCATCTGCACCTCATCCAAGGTTTCCTGTAAGGATTTGCCTTGCCCAAGAAGGATACCGGCACGGCGGTTTCTGGAATGCATACTGGTACAAGTTACAATCAAGTCACCATTGCCGGAAAGCCCTGCAAAGGTTTCTGATTTTCCGCCCATAGCAATTCCCAATCGTTTCATCTCCGCCATACCTCTTGTCATAAGCGCCGCCTTGGTGTTGTCCCCAAAGCCCAGTCCGTCGGACATTCCTGCCGCCAATGCCATGATATTTTTTAATGCGGCACCCATTTCCACACCAATGACATCGGTGTTTGTATACAGCCGAAAATGAGGGTTCATAAAATCCGTTTGCACCATTTTTGCCACGTCTTCTTTTTCAGCGGCAATCACACAGGCTGTGGGAATATCTCGACCCACTTCCTCTGCATGGCTAGGGCCGGAAAGGATACAGATATCACATTGAGGTACACATTCCTGAATAACCTGTGACAAACGAAGTAAACTGCCTTCCTCCAAGCCCTTTGCCACGTTCACAATAACCTGCCCCTTTGAAAATAAGGGCGAAAACTTTACCATGGTTTCCCGTACTGCTCTGGAAGGTACTGCGGAAATGATGATTTCTGCACCCTGCACCGCTTCCTCTGGAGAATCTGTAACAAAAATGCTTTTTTCGATTTTTATTCCCGGCAGATACCGTTTATTCTCTCCTGTTTCTTGAATATCCTTGATAGTAGCTTTATTTCTTGACCATATGGAAACCTCATGTCCATATCTGTCCAGCATGACTGCCAATGCCGTTCCCCAGCTTCCCGAACCAATAACCGCAATCTTTTTCAAAAAAACCCCTCCCTGTTTCTATTTTTTTGTAACCAATTTATTTTCATTTCCGGATAAAAGTCTTTTTATATTGGCTTTATGCCTAAAAAGAGCCAGTATGCCCAAGGCAATTCCCACTACCACAATCTCCCCCGAAAAATGCAGTATGTAAAACAGAAGGGGAATCACTACAGAAAAAAGCATAGAGCCTACGGATACATATTTTGTGAAAACAATGCCTAAAATACCCACAGCATAGGCCACCACCGCCAAAACAGGTGACACAAACGCCAAGCAAAGAACCATGCCAATCATAGCCGCAATCCCCTTTCCCCCTTTAAACCCAAGATAAAAAGGGAAATCATGGCCAAGTACAGCACCGGCACAGCCATAGATGCCTGCCGCCAGCCCTGCTTCTGGAAACAACATACGACAAAGCAGAAAACTCACTACAGATTTTAATATATCACAGGCAAAGGTAATGCCCCCTGCCCTTTTCCCCAATACTCGGAGGGCATTGGTACTGCCCAAATTCCCACTGCCGCATTTACGCAAATCTACGTGCATAATTTTCCCCACCAGATAGGCAGACTGGATACAGCCGACCAAATAGCCCATGAGTATACAAAAAATCCTGAACATATCAATCCTTGTCCCCTTTTTCCCGTACAATAAAATGAATCGGCGTGCCTACAAAACCAAAGGCTTCCCGCAACTGGTTTTCGATATATCTTTTATATGAGAAATGAAAAAGTTCCTTTTCATTGACAAAAATTACGAAAGTCGGCGGCTTTACAGACACCTGTGTCATATAATAAATTTTCAGCTGTCGGCCCTTGTCCGCCGGTGGCTGATGCATAGCCGTCGCCTCAATCAGAACATCGTTTAACAATCCGGTACTGATACGCAGGGCATGGTTTTGATGCACCGTCTGAATCAGCTCCAGCATACGGTTAATTCTTTGTCCCGTCAAGGCAGAAATAAATACTCTGGGCGCATAGGCCATATAGGTCAATTCGTTACCAATTTCCTTTAAATATTGGTTCATGGTTTTATCATTCTTTTCAATGGCATCCCATTTATTCACTGCCACAAGAGCCGCTTTTCCTCTTTCGTGGGCAATGCCTGCAATTTTGGTGTCCTGATCCGTAATTCCTTCCTTGGCATCTATGACCAATATGGCAACGTCACAGCGTTCCACTGCCGCCACAGCACGAATGATACTGAACCGTTCGATTTCTTCTTTGATTTTACTTTTCCGCCGCATACCTGCCGTATCAATGAAGATATATTTCTGTCCCTCCACTTCGATGAGTGTATCGACAGCATCCCTTGTCGTCCCGGGAATATCACTGACAATGAGCCTGTCCTCGCCCAAAATCTTATTAATAAGGGAAGATTTTCCCACGTTTGGCTTGCCGATAATGGCAACCTTGATGGCTTCTTCGTCCTCCTCGTTTTCAATTTTTGGAGGAAAATGGGCTACCACCTCGTCCAAAAGGTCGCCCAGACCAAGGGCCTGCCCTGCGGAAACCGCCATAGGGTCGCCTATTCCCAGTTCATAAAATTCAAAAATATCTAACGTATCCCGTTTGACACTGTCCACCTTGTTGACTGCCAAAATCACAGGCTTTTTTGTTCTGCGGAGCATATTTGCCACCTGTTTGTCGGCATCGGTAACGCCCTGCTTCACATCTGTAACAAAAATAATCACATCTGCTGTTTCAATAGCAATCTCCGCCTGCTGAAGAATCTGCTTTAAAATAATATCTTCTGCGTTAATCTCCATACCGCCCGTATCAATCAATGTAAATTTGCGGTCGAGCCATTCCACATCGGCATAAATCCTGTCACGGGTGACACCGGGGGTATCCTGGACAATGGAAATACGTTCTCCCGCCAAACGGTTAAAAAGAGTGGATTTTCCCACATTGGGTCTACCCACTACTGCTACAATCGGTTTGCTCATTTTTTTCGTTCCTCCAAATTCAACATATTCTTTAACAACGCCTCCCCGGAGTTTTTGGTAATTTTCACAGGAACATGAAGCTGTTCTTCAATATCTGCTACCTCCATATCATCCAAAAGGGTTGTGGTATCGTTTCTCAATAAACTATCGGGAAGCATCAGATACTCTCCCAATTCCTTACTCCTTAGCTGACCGATGATGTCCTGCCCTGTCAAAAGACCGGAAACTGTTATCTGTCCGCCAAAAAATTCATTTTTTACAGCATAGACATGAATTGTCAGCTTGGGGCACCGTTCCATAAGCCTTTGGGCAAGCTTCCGAATCAAAGCCACAGCCGCTTCCCCTGTTCCAATGGAAATGGTGCGTCCTTTGGTGACCTTCGGCTTGTATTTTTCCAAAGCCTCCATAAATTCCGCTTCCATAAGGGAAATCATCCCCACGCCGTTTTCATACTGTGTAAATCCCTCATAGGCTTCACAGGGGGGCGTTCCTCTTTCCGCTTTCAAATAAAATTCATCGGAAGCAAAAACAAAGGCTGTGCCAATTTCTTTTTTCAGCTTTTTCTGCCACTTTTCTATCTGGGAAACCACTTTTAGGCAATCCTCTTTTTCAAAAGGCACCATAGGGTGCAGTCCCTCCCGATAACGTGTCAGACCGATTGGTACCACAGACATACTTTTAGCATGAGGGAAAAAGGCGGCACAATCAAGGATGGTCTTGTCCAAAATTTCCCCGTCATTGATTCCCTTACAAAGCACCACCTGCAAATTCATCTCAATTCCTGCATCCGCCAATCTTTTCATAACCCCCAGCACCTTGTCTGCATTGGGATTTTTGAGCATTTTTTTCCGCAATTCCAAATCTGTAGTGTGGACGGAAACATTGATGGGTGAGAGGTGGTAAAAAATAATATGATTAATATCCTCATCAGACATATTGGTCAGGGTTACATAATTCCCCTGCAAAAAGGACAGTCTGGAATCGTCATCCTTAAAGTACAACGATTGCCGCATTCCCTTGGGTAATTGGTCGATAAAACAGAAAATACACTTATTCCGACAGCTCTTGGCATCATCCATCAGCCCGCTTTCAAAAACAATACCAATATCTTCGTCATAATCTTTTTCAACTTCAGCGATAACCTCTTCGCCGTCTATGGTTTTGATCGTCATTTCTAAATACTCGTCATTAATTAAATAACGGTAATCAAAGACATCCAGCACAGGTTGTCCATTGATACCAAGGAGAATATCCCCCGGTTCAATGCCTAGTTCTTCTGCTATGCTGTCCCGTTCCACTTTGATTATGACATTTTGTTTTAATTCCATATTCCCACACTCTCTTACTTTTTGGCATTTGGATTTATTATATCATAGTATTGCCACGCATTACCATAGTTATATGATATTATTTCAAAGACAGAATCCCCGCCATGTTCCCACGGGCGTTGCCCATTTTTCGGTGGGAATAAAACAGCTCCGTATGGCACAAGGTACAAATTCCCGAAACCTCGATATTTTCTTCCCTAACCCCTGCCAACATCAGTATTTTTTTATTAGTCTGCCACAAATCGATTTTATACTTCCCGACTTCCGAAGGGTCGTCAAAAATCACCTTATCAGCAAAATCCAGATTTTTACGAAACAGGGAAACCACAGGCTCATCTACTTGAAAACAGCATTTTCCGATAGACGGGCCAATGCCTGCCAAAAGATTTGCACTATCCACGCCATAATCCCGTACCATTTCTTCTACGATTTTAGCGGCAATGCCTTCCGCTGTTCCTCTCCAACCGCCATGTGCCACAGCAATGACCTTTTTCACAGGGTCAAACAGAAAAATAGGTACGCAATCCGCCCCGAATATGGTCAGATTGATACCGGGGATGTCCGTTATCAACCCATCGGTATCCCGAATATCGCTTTCTTTTGTTACGCCCATGCCCCGCTCCCGTTCTGTTACATGACGGATATTCGTAGTATGTGTCTGGTGTGATAATACAAAGCTGTTATAATCAAAGCCCAGCTTTTTGCTGAGGATACGGTAATTTTCCAGCACAGTTTCTCTGCTCTCTCCTCTTGTAAAACTAAGATTCAAGTCCCCATAAACACCCTTGCTGACACCGCCCAGCCTTGTGGTAAAACAATGGTTCACCAATCCTGTCTGCTCCAGATTTTGAAATGTGATATATTGTAATCCATCTTTTTTCTGAATTTCCATGGGATTCTCCCTTCTGATTCTATTCTTCCCAGAATGCGTTTTCTATGTAATGAAAGAATTTTCGCCCGTCTTTTTCCATAATCTCTGCCACATCAAAGCGAAAATCTGTTTCTGTCAGTCCATTTTTTCCGATATATTCCTTGGCTGTTTCCAATATTTTTTGTTGCTTATGCCAATTCACTGCCTCCTTGGGCAAGCCCATTTCCTCGTTCTTTCTATATTTTACCTCTGTAAACACAATGTAGGTTCCTTTTTTTGCAATAATATCGATTTCGCCTATTTCCCCTCTGAAATTCCGTTCCAATATTTCATATCCATGCCTTTGCATTTCTAAAACAGCAGTATCCTCGCCATCTTTTCCTTTTTCCTTGTTATTTTTTGTCATACCATCACGCTTCACAAAGTTTTTTACAAAGCTTCGGCGGTGGATGGGGCAGATGCCATGCTCCAAAATAGCAGCGATATGCTCGGCAGAGCCGTAGCCCTTATTGGCAGCAAATCCGTACTTCGGATAAACCTCGTCAAACCCCTCCATCATACGATCTCTCGTCACCTTTGCTAAAATACTGGCGGCGGCGATGGACATACTTTTGGCATCTCCCTTGATGATACCTTTCTGGGGCATTCCGATTCTGGGAATCGTTACAGCATCCACCAATACAAAATCGGGCTGTGTTTTTAATCTATGCAGTGCAAGCTCCATTGCTTCATAGGTAGCCTGTAAAATATTGATTTCATCAATCCGTGCCGGAGAAATAACACCAATGGCATAATCCACCGCCGTTTCACAGATAATGTCAAAAAGCTCCTCCCGTTTTTTAGCAGATAGCTTTTTGGAGTCGTTAACCCCCTCAATTTTACAGTTTTGGGGCAGTATCACCGCCGCCGTAACCACAGGCCCTGCCAACGGCCCCCTTCCCACCTCGTCAATCCCTGCTACAAAGGTATATCCTTTTGCATAGCATTCTCGTTCAAAAAGCAGCAATTCCTCCAGACGTTCCTGTTCCTTGCAATGATTGTCGTATTTTTTTCTGAAAGACACCAAAAGGTTTTGTACACCTTTTCTTGCGTCCTCTTTAAAGGGTTCCAATGCCTTCTCTATTTCTTCTACCGGAATCTGCTCCAGATTTTTTTTGATTTCCTGAATGGATGCCGCCATACTATCACCTTTTTTTCTCAAAATTTTATAGTTGTTCGTTTTATTATATACAAAAACCCTTCCGCTGTAAAACAAAAAGAAACAGTGCAGCAAAGGCTTTGCCACACTGTTTCCCCTATTGTGTATCTTATTCTAAATCCAAAGGAACTTTTTTTGCAATCGTTTCAAAAATCTCCGCCAAAAGCCCGATAACAGCCCGTTCACTTTTCCAAAAACCTGCGCCGTCCCGATTCAAAACGACCTCGCTATATAGATGGCTCAACTGCTTTTCTTCTTCCAGAGAAACAGCTTTGCCCTCCATACGCCGCATTTCCAGTTCCTGTTGCCGCTGTTTCAGTTCTCTGATTTTCTGCCCCAAAACAGGATTTTTTTCTACATTATCTTTATATTGCAAATATTCCCTGTAACAAGGAGAATGACTGATTCTTTCGCCCAGCGCCTCCGCCATCGCTTTTGGTTCCTCCAACTACCTACACCTCCATGATGATAGGTAAAATCATAGGACTTCTTTTTGTCTTTTGCCACAAGAAATTTTTCAGTGTATCTTTAATCAGACCTTTAATATAGCTCCAGCCTGTAATATGCCTTTCTTCACATTTCAACAGGGCTTCTGTAACAACAGCCTTAGCCTCTTCCATGAGTGCCTCCGCCTCTCTTACATAAACAAAACCTCTTGAAATGATATCAGGGCCTGCAACAATGGTACCGCTTTCTCGTTCCATGGTAACAACAACCACCATAAGACCATCCTGAGAAAGATGTTTTCTGTCACGTAGAACGATATTTCCGACATCACCTACACCAAGACCGTCTACCATAACCTGACCAGATGGTACACTACCGTTAATCTTTGCATCCTTTTGAGAAACCTCCAGCAAATCGCCAACCTTCATCAAAAAGATGTTCTTTTTATCCATCCCCATAGAGATTGCCAAATCTCTGTGGCTTGCCAAATGCACAAATTCACCGTGAACCGGCATAAAAAATTTCGGCTTCGTCAGTGCCAGCATGAGTTTTAATTCTTCCTGTCTAGCATGACCGGAAACATGGATGTCCGCTATCCCTTCATAAATCACATTCGCACCTTTTTTCAAAAGTTCGTTGATAACTCTGGAAACGCTTTTTTCATTTCCGGGAATAGAGGAAGCACTGATGATGATTTTATCATCGGGCTTAATGGTAACCTGCTTATGCTCCGAAGCGGCAATTCTGGAAAGGGCAGACATTGGTTCTCCCTGGCTTCCTGTGGTAATGATAACCAACTGTTCATCCGTATA
This sequence comes from uncultured Candidatus Epulonipiscium sp., assembly GCA_964497675.1. Taxonomy (GTDB): domain Bacteria; phylum Bacillota; class Clostridia; order Lachnospirales; family Anaerotignaceae; genus CAZCDP01. The sequence goes on along the minus strand of CAZCDP010000003.1, from coordinate 19,359 downwards.
ATTTCTGATTTCAGAAATATCGATTAAAATTCCTGCTGGAACATTCAGATACCCCAGCTCTGTGGAGGTTTTTACAGCATTTACCATGCTTCTACCGATAATAGCCACCTTTCTGCCATAGGTATGAGCAGAATTGATGACCTGCTGAATTCTGTGGATATTGGACGAGAAGGACGCTACCATGATTCTGTTCTTGGGTGTTTCCTCAAAAATCTGGTCAAAAACAGCGCCTACGGATTTCTCCGACATGGTAAAGCCTTTTCTCTCCGCATTGGTGCTGTCACTCATGAGAAGGAGTACTCCCTCCTTGCCCAGTTCTGCAAAACGGTGAATATCCATAATATCGCCGTCGATTGGGGTATAGTCTATTTTAAAATCCCCCGTATGAATAACAACGCCTATGGGTGTCGTAATTGCCAAAGCTACCGCATCGGCGATGGAATGATTGGTGTGGATAAATTCCACCTTCATCTGTCCCAGCTTCACGCTTTCCCCAGGCACCACCGTATGTCGTGTCACCTTATTCATAAGATTATGCTCCCGCAGTTTGTTTTCCAATAAACCCAAGGTCAGTAAGGTGCCGAATACCGGCACATCCAATTCTTTCAGTACATAGGGAAGGGCGCCGATATGATCCTCATGTCCATGAGTCAGCACAATTCCCCTAATTTTTTCTTTGTTTTTTGTTAAATACGTAATATCCGGGATGACCAAATCGATTCCCAGCATATCATCCTCTGGGAACGCCAGACCACAGTCAATGACGATAATATCATTGTTGTATTCCAGAACCGTCATATTTTTTCCGATTTCCTCTAGCCCGCCCAAAGACATTACTTTCAGCTTTTGCTTTTTCGCAGCCAAAAAACATACCTCCTATTCTTTTTCTTTTTTTTTAGTTTTCCCGTTCTTTTTCCACATAAAAATAGTATTCCGCAAAAAAGCGATTCTAAACCTATTCTTTCTTTTTTGCAGGCTAAAAAATCCCAGTCGAAATCTTCAGCGTTCCTCCGTTTTCAAGGAACACAAAAAGAGCAGTTCTCTGCTTTTTCAACGGACGAAGGGGCTTGTTTCCAGTCGTCCTGCCCTTTGCCGCCACGAAAAACACTTCTGCTTTTGTTTCAACGGATATTTCTTTACAGCCAAATCACAGCATAATTCTATTTCAATGATTCTATTTAAAAGGGAGCATCTCTCCCACCGAACGTCACATTTAGTCTTCCACTTCTATATCATACTCTCCATCATTCTCAGCGAACAAATCTGCAACTTTGTTAAATTCCGCATCGTCCTCCACAAGAGCATAGGTTACATCCTCTTCATTGATAGAAATTTCCTTTAAAATAATTGCTTCTGTTTCTTCATCATCCATCAGTTCGCTTTCCACGACCAATAAATATCTTTCACCGCTGCTCATGACCTGATCGATAATACAAAATTCTATATCCACACCATCTTCGTCTGTCATGGTTACTGTTTTAAATTCTTCGTCTAAGTCTTCATCAAAAAAATCCGCCATTTTTACACACCTCTGTCCAATTCAATATGTCTAAAATACAATCTTATCTTATACTATCCAAATATCCCTGCAAAATATGCACCGCCGCCATTTTATCTATCACACTTTTTCGTTTTTCCCGACTCAAATCTGCCGCAATCAGGCTTCGTTCTGCGGCAATGGTGCTCATCCGTTCATCCCAAAGAATCACGGGAACATTGGGAAACCGTCGCAATAGTCTTTCTTGGAATGTTTTTGTTTTTTCACAGCGGGGGCCTTCGGTGTTGTTCATATTCTTGGGATACCCCAGCACAATCGTTTCTACTTCATAGGTTTTCATCAGCTCTGCCAATCTTGCCATACTCTTTTTGTATTCCGTTTCACCGCTTCTTCTGATGATTTCAACACCCTGCGCTGTCCATCCAAAGGGATCGCTGACAGCAACACCAATGGTCTTATCTCCATAATCCAATCCTAAAATACGCAAATAACATCCACCTTACATTAGTTTTTTTCCAAATAGTCTTTCACCAGTTCTTCTAACAGCTCATCTCTTTCCAGCTTGAGAATCAAGGTACGGGCATTTTTATAACTTGTCACATAAGTAGGATCACCGGAAAGGATATAACCTACGATCTGATTTACCGGGTTATAGCCTTTTTCCCGCAATGCCTCACTGACAGCCAGCAATATTTTTTTTGCTTCGCTTTCTGCCTCCTTTTCCACCGGGCCAAAATATTGTGTTTCATTTATATGCTTCATATTTCTCACCTTCCTTGCCATGGCGTCTGCCGCCAAAATAGTTTGCCGAAACGATTCCTTTGTATCATGATAATATAAAACAATGGATTATGCAAACAAAATTTACATAATAAATATTACAGTTTGATGACTTTCCCCCGAGCCTGCTCGTATTCCACCGCCGTAATCTCTGTTTCTTTGATGCGGTTTTTCATATCTTCTTCGGAAAAAGCAAGTACCTTAATGTAATTGGTCGTGTGTCCTTCGTAAAGATTTTCACCAATCCCCTGTTCAAAAAGTACGGGTAGCGTTTCCCCTATATAAGCCGCCATAAATTCCTCCGCCATCCCGTCGCTTAGGGCGATAAGCTTTTTGCTCCGCTCCCCCTTCACACGATTGGGAATCTGCCCTGCCATTTTTGCCGCCGGCGTCCCTTTTTTCGGTGAATACGGAAAGACATGAATTTTTGAAAATTTCATTTCTTTGGCGAAATCATAACATTCCTGAAAATCCTCCTCTGTTTCCCCCGGAAATCCCACAATAATATCTGTTGTCAATGCCACATGGGGCATATAGCTTCGTAAAAGTGCCGCCGCCTGACGGTATTTTTCTGTGGTATACTTCCTGTTCATAGCCTTCAGCGTCCTATCACAACCGCTTTGCAATGACAAATGGAAATGGTCACAAACCTTAGGCAGGCGAGAAATTTCCGCCGCAAATTCCTCTGTCACCACGTTTGGCTCAATGGAACTTAGGCGAATTCTTTTGATGCCTTCTATTTTATGCACCTCTTTGATGATGTCTAAAAGAGTGATGTCTTTCAACTCTTTTCCGTAGGAGGCAACGTGAATCCCCGTCAGCACCACTTCCTGAAACCCGTTTTCTGCCAGTGTTTTCACTTCATTCAGCACATCTTCCGGCTTACGGCTGCGGATAGGCCCTCTGGCATAGGGAATGATACAGTATGAGCAGAACTGACTACAGCCGTCCTGAATTTTCAAATAGGCTCTGGTACGGTTTACCAAAGTCTGGATGGAAAGACTTTCAAATTCCCGCTCCTCCATAATGCCTGTCACATAATTTTTTACCCCATCCTCCGGGCGGTAAGCCTCGACCAAAGCCACAATCTTATGCCTGTCCTTCGTGCCAATAATAAGGTTTACACCCTCTACATCTGCAATCTCCTTTGGTGCTGTCTGGGCATAGCAACCCACTACAGCCACCACCGATTCTGGGTTTTGCCGTTTCACCTTGCGAATCAGCTGGCGGGATTTCTTATCCCCGAAATTTGTCACCGTACAAGTGTTTATAATATAAACATCTGCTTTTTCTTCGATATTCACCAGGTCATAGCCGGAAGCCACAAAAAGTTCTCCGATAGCCTCACTTTCGTACTGGTTTACCTTACAGCCCAACGCATAACTTGCTACTGTTTTCATCCTTCGCACCTCAAATGCCCGTTAATTTCCGAATCTCTTTCACTACCCCACCCTCATTATTGCTTCCCGCAATAAACCTAGCGTGTTTTTTTACCCCTGCCTCAGCATTTTCCATGGCAAAACTGTATTTTGCCCGCCAAAGCATTTCTACATCATTATAATTATCCCCAAAAGCCATGGTTTCTTCCGTAGAGATGCCCCATTCTTTCTGGATGGCCTCAATAGCCGTACCTTTGGAAACACCCTTATTCACAATATCCACACAATTAAAGCCGGAAACCGCTATTTCTGCCCGCTCTTTCACCAAGGGTAAAAGCCTTGCAAAGCTGTTGACCTCTGCCCCTGTTTTTGCCATATCCACAAAAGATACCTTTATAATATCCTCTTTCACATCATAAAGACTGTCCACCAGCTTTATTTTGTAATGGAATTTAGGTGAACTCATAATACGGTATGTTTCCGGATCTGTGGTGTAGCTGATATATTTCGCACAAAGGATTGCCTCTGTCTGTTCTATCTTCCCAATTTCCTCCAGACAATAATGAACTAAATCCTTTTCCATCACGCTGGAATACAGTTCTTTATTATCATGCACCACAAACGCTCCGTTTTCTGCAATCAGCACCACATCTTTTTTATGCTCCTGAAAAAGAGTCAGCAGGCTGGGATACTGCCGTCCACTGGCAGCCATAAAATGTATATTTTTTTCCTTTAACTGAGGAATTACCTCAAAAATTTCCCGATCCACAACCTTTTCGTCGTTCAGCAATGTCCCATCCATATCACTTACTATCAGCTTTATCATAAAAGATACCCTTTCTTTGAAAGTTTTAATTGATTTTTAAAAATAACGGCAAAAGCTTCATAGCAACATCAACATTTTTGCCGGAAACCCAAACCACATAACTACGCAGCATTTCCCATTTTACCCGTTTAGGAACGGCTAAGGCACAAATATCTTCCAGCTCCGCCAGCTTATCGTTAATTTCCTCATGTTCCCCTAGGGAAAGCCCCTCCATCATGCCAATTTCCATCCGCACTTGGCTAAAATCAAGGTTAAACTGCGCACCTTTTCGCTCTGCATTGATGTAATATTCTCGGAGTCCCTCATTACTGTAACCGTTTTCCCGAAAAACCTTTAACCGTTCCATCAGCACCCGTATATTGGCACGATAGGTTTCCGCCATTCTGGCTGATGCCTCATACATGGAAACCACCTGCATATCTCGGGTAAAACCCTCTATTTCATCCAAATACCGAAGCAGCAGCGTATGAAAGAGTTGTTCCATTTTATCTTTGTCATGGGAAAATTTTGTCCAGACTTCTTCGCAATGTACAATATCTTCCTCTATCATTGCTTTCAAGTCTTTCTTTTCTTCCATCCCATCGCCTCCCAGATTCCACCCTGTCCTTAGTTTTTCTTTATCATAACATATCCCACCAAAATATTTCAATAGGAGAGCGTGCAGGAAACCTTACACTCCAACAATAATCTCCATTTTCCATAATTTTTTTCTGCCTTTTTCAACATTTTATGTTGTTTCTTTTCATGAAAATGGGAAAGGCAGAAGCGCAAATGCGTTTCTGCCTTAGACGGTCAAAAAACATACAAAAACGTGGGCTTTACCCACACCAAGCTCCTCTCTTTTAGCAATTTGTTACGCAAATCCACCCTATGGGTGTCCGGCCTTCCTGCCGGTACTCTATCAAAAAGAGATGCAAAAAACTTTGATTAGAAATGAGAGAAGCCTGATTTCTTAAGGAAACCACAGCTTTCCGTTATAGGTAAGAATAAAATCCTCGTGTGCTTGGAAGTTAACCCTCCAAGAGGAGGGTTAGAATTTGTCTACCCCCTATGATTTTATTGAAACAGTACCCCTTTAGAAAAGATATTCGAAAAAACTTATTATTCATTATCACCATCAACAATAACAACCGTTCCGCCCATCCTCTTGTTCAACTCAGCTCTTGTAATTTTGATGATATTCGGCACAACGCCCTCTGGATGTGCCTCAATAAAATAAGCATCCTCAGTGTCACAATCGTTTTCGTCCAGCCAGCCTGAGTAATAACTAATAATGGATTTCATAATCTCTACACTATGACCCCAGTAACCCAAGTCCAGAAAAATCTGTCTTTCTTTTTCTCCTGTTTTGGAAAACTTTCGACTTTTGTATATAATGGCGAATAAACGCCTTTCTTCTCCCTTGTAGTTGAAATAAACCGCCATTTCGTTGCTTTCACCGAATTTGTTTTCATAGCGATTTATTTTCGCAGCAGGATCAAACCATTTTAAAACAAATCGATAAATCTGCTCCAGTTCAATTTCTTTTGTAATATAACCATGTGTTTTTGCGGTCATTTCCATCTTCCTTTCTTTTGATATGATCCATATTTTTTACCCACGTTATTTTATTTCATTTTTCCTCTACTTGAATTATACCCTAAGCAACTTTTCCCTGCAATAGCCAAAATAGAGATATGTCATGGAATTAAAATCCTTTTTTCAGCACTATTTACAAATTCATCCTTATTTATCGTTGTGCAAAAAACCAGCAGAAATCAAAAGTATTTTCCGAATTTACGTCTTTTCTTTTTTAATATAGGCTTGTTATTCCATTATTCATAATAGTTCTCTAAAAATCTCAAGAAACCTGCCGTTCTTTATGCACTCTGCCTATTGTCAAAACCCAAGTATTCCCCTGACTGCAAAAAAAAGTGGTGGGATTGCCAAGGCAGGCAGCAGGTTCAATGTTTTGATTTTTTTTATCTCCAAAATATTCAGCGCAGAGCTTAAAATCAGTACACCGCCAACTATAGTCAGTTCATTCAAAAGCTCCGGTGTGATAAACCCGGCAATCAGATGGGCAGAAAAATAAATACTTCCTTGCCAGAAAAAAAGCACCACTGCAGACAAAGCAATACCCATACCAAAACCAGAAGCCAGTACCATGGCAGTTACGCCATCCAGTACCGCATTGGTAAACAGCAGGGTGTTTTCACCATGGAGTGCGCTTTCGATAGGCCCCAAAATGGATAATGTTCCGGCACAAAAAAGCAATACAGCCGTAGACAGCCCCTCCGCCAGCCTGCCTTTGGAGCATTTTCCAGCCAGCCATAGAAAACCTTTATCCAACCCAATCACTTCTCCCAACAGCCCCCCGAAGGCAAGACTGCATATGAATAGTACAGGATAGGAGCTTTTCGGCATAGCACCCACAAAATTATTGATGCCTAGTGCCGCCGCCGCCAATCCCAATCCCTGCATCATTGTGTTTTTATATTCTTCCCGAATTCCTTTTTTTATGATAGCCCCCGCGGCACTTCCTACTAAAATAGCTGTACAATTTGTAATCGTTCCTAACATAGTTTCTTCCCCTCAATTTTCCCTTTTTAATTCCGTAAATAGTTTCGGTTCTATCCTCCTGTTTCTCTCTTATTATTTTTGTTGTTTCTTTTGTTGTTTCTTCTTTGCTTTATTCTACCATAAATAATTAAAAATAATAAAAACTTTTTCGGCCTATCAATAAACATACAAAGCCTTGAAATTTGCTTACATCTATTCGTGAAAAAAGGCAGACAAAAACTTTATCAAAGAAATCAGAAAAGCTTGGTTTCTCTAGGAAAACGCAGTTTTCTGTTATAGGTCGAGGGGTGTAGATAAAACTTATAGTCTGACTTTTTCGTTTATAATATGTTAGAATAATACTATTGTCTTGCATACGAAGGAGCAAGTCATTTAAATCGGAGGTGTCTTTATGTTTTACCTATATCATTACGAAACAATACTGGGAAAAATAAGCATTGCGGAAAATGGCAAAGGTCTGACCCATCTGCTCCTTTCCTCTGATTCCTTCCTTACAGACGCTGTTTTGTTGGAAACGCCCTTGCTGAAACAGGCAGCAGCACAGCTTGCAGAATATCTGGAAGGACGTCGCACTGCTTTTTCTCTGCCTTTGGACCCGACAGGTACAAAATTTCAGAAAAAAGTATGGAGGGCTCTGGAAAACATCCCCTATGGGGAAACCTGCACCTACAAAGATATTGCCAAAGCCATAGACAGCCCCAATGCCTTTCGTGCCGTAGGCATGGCAAATCATAACAATCCCCTGTCTATATTGGTTCCCTGCCATCGTGTCATTGGTGCCGACGGTAGTTTAACAGGCTACGCATGGGGGCTAGAAAAAAAAGAATTTCTGTTATCTTTGGAAAACTTACATAAACCGCTGTAACGTGCAGAAAATAAAACGGAGGGATTTTTTTATGCTATCTATCGGATGTCATCTATCATCAGCCAAAGGCTTTGCCCATATGGGAGAAAGCGCCCTTTCCATCGGTGCAAATACTTTTCAATTTTTCACCCGCAACCCACGAGGCGGGAAAGCCAAAACCATAGATAAGGCAGATGTCGCACAGCTTTTGGCTCTTACAAAAGAACATAACTTTGCCACATTGCTGGCACACGCTCCCTATACCCTGAATGCCTGTTCCGCAGACCCCAATTTGCGCACCTTCGCTCGTGAAACCATGGCCGATGACCTAGCACGTATGGAATACCTTCCCGGAAATTATTATAATTTTCATCCGGGCAGTCATGTAAAACAGGGCGTAGAAACAGGTATCCTTTTTATTACGGAAATGCTCAATTCCATTTTAACGCCCCATCAAACCACCACAGTCCTTTTAGAAACCATGGCAGGAAAAGGCAGTGAGGTGGGCAGAAGCTTTGAAGAACTTCAAGCCATACTGGAGGGTGTGGAGCTAGGGGATAAAATGGGCGTTTGTCTGGATACCTGCCACATTTATGACGCAGGCTACGACATCGTGGGGAATCTGAACGGTGTCCTTGATGAATTTGACCGTATCATCGGTTTGCATAAGCTTCGCGCCATCCATCTCAACGACAGCAAAAACCCTTTTGGGAGTCATAAAGACCGCCATGAAACCATAGGAAACGGTTCCATAGGGCTGGATACATTCGTTCGGATTATTAACCACCCAAGGCTGAAAGAATTGCCTTTTTTTCTGGAAACGCCAAATGAACTGCCAGGTTATAAAAAGGAAATTTCACTTCTTAAAAGCCTCAGCGTGTAGAAAAAATCTACACCCTAGTACTGCCGTCTTAAAGTAGATACTGTATGTTAAAAGCTGATTTCTTCGTACAAGGGCTGCGCCCCTAAAAATCAGCTTTTTCTGTGCTGCGGTGGTTGTCAAGCTCTTTTGCCTGGGGCAAAAGCCATCCTTTGGACATCCTCAATTTCTTTGGGTGCGAAATTAATTCCCCTTCTCAATTCCAGCTTGGAACACTTCCTTCCCAAACCCTCCGCAAATATTGGCTGAATTTAGGATTTGCCCCAAACCCTCTTTTTTCGTAAAAAAGAGGGGCAAAAAGCTTTTATCGAGAAACGGTCACATCCTGTCCATAAAACCTCCCCATCCATTATAAAATATATTCTAAATCCTTAAAAATAGTTATTGACATATGCCATTAACGAATATATAATAAAGTTATATTCGGCAAATGTCAATAACTCATGGCAAACGAAGCCTATCTTTCCTGTTTCTTTTTTAAAAAATAGGTAACCGCTTGCTTCCATGTGAAAAACTCAAAAACGATGAAAGTTGGTGAATTATGCCAAGACCAAGAAAATGCAGAAAAGTGTGCAGACTGCCGGACATCAACCACTTCGGGCCTATCAATGGAATAGAGAAGGATTCCTCCATCATCATGAAAGTAGATGAATACGAAACCATTCGCCTTATCGACTTGGAGGGGATGACCCAACAGGAATGCTGTGAGCGAATGCAAGTAGCCCGTACTACCGTACAAGCAATTTATAACGAGGCAAGAAAAAAACTAGCCGACTGTCTGGTGAACGGTAGATTGCTGCACATCGAAGGAGGAAACTATCAGGTGTGTGATGGTACGCACAAAGGCTGCAACCGAGGGCAAGGATGCCTATGGCGGCAGCAAAAAGAATTGGAAACCCATTTATATCAAAACAAAGAAAAGGAGCTGCTATTATGAAAATCGCAATCCCTGTAAATGATGACAAAATCACAGTATGTGTGTCCTTTGGACGTCCCCCGCTGTTTGCGCTAATGGATACTGAAAGCGGCACAATGGAATATCTTAAGAACAGTGCAGCCGAAAGTCAAGGCGGCGCAGGTATCAAAGCCGCCCAATTCCTTGTAGACCAAGGTGCTGAGGCAGTTCTCACCCCCCGTTGCGGTGAAAATGCAGCTGAGGTATTGAACGCCGCAAAGGTGGCTTTGTACAAAACAAACAGTGATTCTGTTGCAGATAATATTGCCGCATTCAAAGCCGGAAAGCTTTCCTCCCTTAGTCAATTCCATGCAGGATTCCATAATCACGGCGGAATTTAAAAACGGAGGAAATAAAAATGAAAATAGCAATACTAAGCGGCAAAGGCGGCACTGGAAAAACACTGGTATCCGTTAATTTGGCGGCAATCGCAGAGAAAGCGGCATATGTAGACTGTGATGTAGAAGAACCCAATGGACATCTGTTTTTCAAACCGAAATATACGGAAACGAATAAGGTAACAGTTCCTATCCCTGAAATAAAGGAAGCTCTGTGCAATGGCTGTCGTGTCTGTGTGGATTTCTGTCAGTTTAACGCCCTTGCCTTTATCAAAAACAAGCCGCTGCTCTTCCCGACGATTTGTCATTCCTGCGGTGGCTGTGTCAAGCTCTGCCCCACAAATGCAATATCGGAAAAAGAGAAAGAAGTCGGTGTCATAAGAAAAGGCATCTCCGGTAATGTCACTGTAATGAGCGGCATGATGAAAACAGGAGAAGCCTCCGGTATACCGATTGTTTCTGAACTGCTCCATTGGGTCAAAGAAGAAAATGTCCTCACTGTTCTGGACTGCCCTCCCGGCAGTGCCTGCATGGTCATGGAAAGTATCAAGGATGCAGATTACTGTGTACTGGTAGCAGAACCAACGATTTTCGGTACTCATAACTTAAATATGGTATATGAGTTGGTAAAACTGTTCAACAAACCCTTTGGTGCAGTACTGAATAAATGTGTGGAGGGTGAAAATCCATCTGAAATGTTCTGTCAGGAGCATGAAATCCCCATACTTTTAAAAATTCCCTTTGACCATAAACTGGGTGAATTAAATTCCAATGGACAAATCGTGGCTCACGAACTGCCTGAATATCAGGAACTGTTCCGCAAGCTGCTCAGCCTAATCAAACAGGAGGTGAGGGCATGAAACAGCTGCTTATTTTAAGCGGAAAAGGAGGAACCGGAAAAACCACTATTTCCAGTGCATTTATCAAGCTGGCAAAAGCCAAAGCCTTTGCGGACTGCGATGTGGATGCTCCTAATCTGCATTTGATTATGAACCAACTGGGAACGCCCTCTACCCTTGACTACTACGGCTTACCCAAGGCAATCATTGACAAAGAAAAGTGTATCGGCTGTGGTACCTGTATGGAGCATTGCCGATTTAAAGCCATCCTGTGTAAGGACGGCAAGTATGAAGTAGACCCTTTTTCCTGTGAAAGCTGTGGTGTTTGCAAGGTATTCTGTCCTGTGGGTGCCATAGAAATGGTACCTGCTGTGGCAGGAGCTATGATGCTGTATGAAACAGAAAATTCTGTATTTTCCACCGCCAAGCTCAAAATGGGAAGCGGTACTTCCGGAATGCTGGTATCTGAAGTAAAAACTCGTATGAAAGATGCAGCCTTGCCGCAAACGCAAATTGCAATCATCGACGGTTCCCCGGGAATCGGCTGTCCTGTCATCGCTTCTCTAAGTGGAGTAGATATGGTGCTGATTGTTACGGAGCCATCCCTGTCCGGCATCAGCGATATGGAGCGTATTTTGAAAACAGCACGCCAATTCGGCGTACAGATTGCCATTTGCATCAACAAATATGACACCAACCCGACCAACACCCAAAAGATTGAGGAATATTGCAAAGCAGAGGCTGTTCCCTGTATCGGCCATATCCCCTTTGACGAAAACGCAGGCAAAGCCATCAATCTAGGACTCAGCGTCGTTGATATTCCCTGCCCTGCCCGCCAAGCCGTAACAGATGTATTTCACAATACTATGAAGCTGTTGGAAGGAGAAGCATTATGAATGTCAAGGTACTGATGGAAAACACAGCGCTTTCTTCCGAATTCCACAGCGAGCATGGGTTAAGCCTGTATATTGAAACAGAAAACCATAAGATATTGTTTGACATGGGAAAAAGTCCTCTGTTTTTAGAAAATGCCAAAACCATGGGAGTGGATTTGGCAGCAGTAGATATTGCAGTTTTATCCCATGGACATTATGACCATGGCGGCGGTTTACCATCCTTTTTAAAAATCAACAAAACTGCACCAATATATATCCATGAAAAAGCAGGAGAAGGTCACTATGCCCGTCGTAAAAATGATAAGATTGAAGAAATCGGTATTGAGCCTGCCTTGCTGAAAAACCCAAGGGTTATAAACACCAAGGGAGATTGGCCCATCGAAAAGGAATGCCTGCTTTTTTCAACTGTGGAAAAACAAACCCTTCGTTCTGTTTCCAATGATGTACTGCTGGAAAAACAGGGGGGAAACTTTATCAAAGACTCCTTTGGTCATGAACAAAGTCTGCTTTTGACGGAAAATGGAAAAACGATTTTGTTTGCCGGTTGTGCTCATCGTGGCATCGTAAACATTATGGACCGTGCCATGGAACTGGTCGGGGGACCGCCGGATATAGTCATTGGCGGTTTTCATCTTTCCAATCCCAGTGCAGGGCAGTGTGAACCATTGGAAACCATCCAAGGAATTGCACAGTATTTGAATGCTTTTCCGACAAAATACTATACCTGTCATTGCACAGGCTTGGAGGCTTATGAACAACTAAAGTCCCTTATGGGCAAAAAAATAGATTATGTATCAGCAGGCAGTCAAATGGTGATATAAAAGCACAGAAGTAAATTTTGATGTCCTGTTACCTTAAGATGCAAGCCATCTTAAAAAAATAGATACTGTATGTCAAAAGCTGATTTCTTCATAAACAAACTATTCCCCTAGAAATCAGCTTTTTTTGTGCTGCAGTGGTTGTCAATCACTTTTGCCGTTTTTTTCGGAGTGCAAAATTAATTTTCCCCCCCCTTGCAATTCCAATTAGGAACGCTTCGTTCCCACCCCATAATATTAGCAGAATTTAGGGTTTGCCTTTCCTCTGTAACTACCCTCGTTTTTTAAAAACGCAAAAAACCATGAAATCCCAGTATTTCTTTGTGTTTTCTCCATAAATTTTAGGATTTTTACAACCATAAGCTTAGGATTTTTACATTTTATGCTTTTCTTTTTGTACCCACAAAAAAGAATCTTATGTAAAAAAAGTAATAAAAAGCTATGATTCATTTGTAAATCAATTTATAATCTGATATAATAAAAGAAATATTTCTTTGTTTCAATCATTTTTATAATTTAATTACAGGAGGTCTATAGATTATGGATTATCAAACTCTTATTTTAAACACAAAATCGGTAAGGGATTTCAAAAAAAATCCTGTCAAAAACGCTGATTTAAAAGTAATAAAAGACTATGCTGCAGACTGCAAAAAACTGGTTCCTTCCATTGCTTTAGATGTCAGAATCATGTCCAACAGTGAAGTTTACCTTCCTTTAGACGGCATTGCAGGCTACAAAGGACATATGATTGATGCACCGGCTTATATCGTACTTTTATCCGAAGTTTCAGAGCATTCCGTTGAAAACTCTGGTTATATCGGACAGGAATTGATTTTGAAGGCAACAGAAATCGGTGTGGATTCTTGCTGGATTACTTTTGAAAACAGCAAAACTATAAAAGAAAAATTAAACATTGTTTCCGATAAAGAAGTAACTGCTCTCATTGCCTTGGGCTTTGATGCTAATGGCAAAAAAACCACAGGTACCTCTATCAATCCAGCTTACAGACTCGGTCTGGATGAAATCGTTTATCTGAACGAATGGGGTAAAGGTGCAGACAATACTACCTTAGAAGAAAGAGGCGTTTTGGATGCCTTTGCTTTTGCCAGACTGGCACCTTCCGCATGGAACAGACAGCCTTGGAGATTCCTGATTGACGGCGGAAACGTAATCCTCGCTGTGAAAAAGGACGAGCATATCCATTCCTATGAAGAAAAAGTTGCCGCAGGCGTAATCATGCTTTTCTTTGAAGTAATTGTGGATGCTACTTTGTTTAAACTGAATTGGAAACTGGAAAAACCTGCAAAAACAGTAGCTATCCCTGATGATTTTGAAATCGTTGGTTACTGCAACCTGTAATTGCAACCCGCCAATAAGGATAACTTTTAAGCCAGAACTACAGGGTGTAGACAAAGTCTACACCCTGTTCCTTTAAACCGTCCTTACAATTCCAGCTGGGAATCCTCCCAAAACCCACGCAAATAATTAGAAGAATTTAGGGTTTTCCTTTCATCTGACAGAGAAGAAAATCTCGTTCTTTTTTTTATTCGACAAAATTCTCTTTTTTCGCAAAAAATCTCTATATTGTATTTTCTATTGCTTTTCACAACTATATGTTGTATAATCATAAAAAAATAAACTAATAAAAAAGTAACTATTTAGGGTAATCATCCCCTGTCAGCGTGTTGATAAAATCACAGGGTGTAGGCTTTGCCCACGCCCCCTTTTTGGAGGTAGCCCTCCAAGCTTTCACGAAAGTTTCATCCTTGACCCAAACAAAAAATCTGCTTTCTTGAGAAATTAGACAAGCCTATTTTTTTTGCCAAATTTTTAAGACAGCAGCAAAAATCCATACACATACAGGGTGGATTTGTGGGGAAAATTGCGGAACGGGAGTGGGTGCGGGCAAAACCCACGGTTTTGTATGTTTTTTGACAATCTGTCAGGGAGTCATCCCCTCATTCAGAAAGGTTTGATATTATGATAAACACCATCAGAAAAAGAAACGGGGATGTCGTGGCTTTTCATCCCGAAAAAATCACAAGAGCCATTTTCAAGGCAGCAAATGCAGTGGGCGGAAATGACTGGAAGCGTGCAGAATTTTTATCACAGCAAGTAGTTGCCATGGCAGAAGAATTATACAGCAATGCCGCACTGGACGTAGAATCTATTCAGGACCTTGTAGAAAAAGTACTGATTGAAAACGGTCATGCCCGTACGGCAAAGGCTTATATTTTGTATCGTGAAAAACGCCGTAGTGCAAGGGAAGCCAACGCCTTGATTGGTGCCACCATAGAACTGTTTTCCAATTATATCGGTGACAGCGATTGGCGTATCAATGAAAATGCCAATGCCCAGAAATCTGTCAACGGCATGAACAACTATATCCGAGAAACCTTTACACGCCAGTATTGGCTTCATGAAATATATCCTGAAAACATCCGAAAAGCCCATCTTTCCGGAGATTTACACCTCCACGACTTGGGCTTTTTCGGCCCATACTGTGCAGGCTGGGATTTAAGACAGCTTTTAGTGAACGGCTTCGGCGGTGTACCTGGAAAAGTGGAATCCAAACCGGCAAAACATCTTCGCAGTTTTCTGGGTCAGGTTGTCAATTCCACATTCACAACCCAAGGGGAAACAGCCGGCGCACAGGCATGGAGTAGCTTTGATACCTACTGTGCCCCTTTTATTCGCTATGATAATCTGGATTTTAAAACCGTTAAACAGGCGTTGCAAGAATTTATTTTTAACTTGAATGTACCCACGAGAGTCGGGTTTCAGTGTCCTTTTTCCAACCTTACTTTTGACATAAAACCACCTCGCACCTTACAAGACCAAGCAGTCATCATCGGTGGGGAACTGCAAAAAGAAACTTACGGCGAATTTCAGGCAGAAATGGATATGCTGAATCTAGCCTTCTGTGAAGTCATGATGGAGGGTGACAAAAAAGGAAGGGTTTTCACTTTCCCTATCCCTACTATCAATATCACCAAGGACTTTGACTGGAACAGCCCAGTAATTAACCGTTTTATGGAAATCACTTGCAAATATGGCATCCCCTATTTCTCCAACTACGTTAGCTCCGACCTTTCACCGGAAGATGCTTTATCCATGTGCTGTCGTCTGCGTCTGGATACAGGGGAATTGCGTAAACGGGGCGGCGGCCTTTTCGGCTCTAATCCTTTGACAGGCTCCATAGGTGTTGTCACTATCAATCTGCCTCGTATCGGCTATCTTTCCAAGACAAAAGAAGATTTCCAAAGCCGTCTTTTGGAGCAGATGGAAATTGCCAAAGAAAGCCTTGAAATTAAACGAAAAACCATTGAAGAACAAACAGCAAAAGGAATGTACCCTTATTCCGCTCACTATCTGCAAAACGTAAAAGATCGTACGGGATATTATTGGTTCAATCATTTTAACACCATCGGCCTAATCGGTATGAATGAAGCTTGTCTGAACTTTTTGCAAACAGACATCACAACACCGGAAGGTCAGCAGTTTGCCTTGGATACTCTGGATTTTATGCGTGAAGTCATCGCTCGTTTCCAGGAGGAAACAGAACACGTTTACAATTTGGAGGCAACACCGGCAGAAGGCACCAGCTACAGCCTTGCCCGTCTGGACAAAGAAAAGTATCACGATATTATTACAGCTGGGGAAGATGTACCCTATTATTCCAATTCCTCCCAGTTGCCTGTGGGCTTTACCGATGATATTTTTGAAACCTTGGATTTGCAGGATGAACTCCAGTGCAAATATACTGGAGGTACGGTACTCCATTTATATCTTGGCGAACAAATCAAAGATATTGAAATTGCAAAACAGCTTTTGAAAAAAGCTTTTACCCACTATAAACTGCCCTACCTTTCCCTGACACCTACCTTCTCCGTCTGCCCTGACCATGGCTATCTCAATGGAGAGGTTTACCAGTGCCCGGAATGTGGTGCCGAAACAGAGGTCTGGAGCCGCGTAGTCGGCTATCTCCGCCCCGTACAGCACTTCCATCGTGGCAAACAGGAGGAATATAAAGAGCGAAAAAAATATGAAATCCGTACAGAGGAGCTGACCTTATGAAATGGGGCGGCTTACAAAAATGCAGTACCCTTGATTTTCCCGGTATGCTAAGCTGTGTCCTCTTTACCCGTGGCTGTGATTTGGACTGCTTTTATTGTCATAACCGTCAACTAATCTCATCGGGCGAACTTCTGGAGGAAAAGGAAATCCTAGCATTTTTGAAACAGCGGCAGGGGCTTTTAGACGGCGTTGTCATCAGCGGCGGCGAGCCTACCCTACAACCTGAGTTGGAAGTGTTTCTGGAAAAACTCCGCCGAATGGGCTATCACACAAAACTGGATACCAACGGACAGCATCCTAAAATTGTAGAACGCCTTTGGAATGC
Source organism: uncultured Candidatus Epulonipiscium sp. (assembly GCA_964497675.1). Classification (GTDB taxonomy): domain Bacteria; phylum Bacillota; class Clostridia; order Lachnospirales; family Anaerotignaceae; genus CAZCDP01. Next base: position 2,342 of record CAZCDP010000003.1, on the reverse strand, counting down.
CGGTCTTCTGGACTATGTGGCGGTAGATTTGAAGGCTGTAAAAACGCAGTATCTGCCTGTGTGCAAAAAAGAAAATGGCTTTGCACAGGTTTTGCAAACACTGCTCTTTCTGATAGAAACTTCTTTTGAAGTACGCACCACCCTGTACCCCGGGATGACAACAGACGAACTTTTAGAAATGTTTTCTGCCCTCCCTGCGGTACCTCGCTGGAGGCTCAATTATTTTAGAATGCCCATAACATATCTCCCAGAGGATGAGAGCAGGCTTTTGGCGAAAGCCCCTACACCTGCTGAAATCCGTGCTGTTCTCCCACGCCTTTTGGCATTTCAGCCCAACCTGCTCTGGGAACCATAATGATAGAAACAATAAAAAAGTCTGATAATAAAGAGGGCTTCTCCTCCAAACATCAGACTTTTTTATGTGTATTTTGATTTTTTCTAAAATTTTATATTAGTTCCATGATTTTATCCACCAGTTCACCGGAGTTCTTGGCCGCTGTTACAATGAACTTTTCATAAGATATATTCGCCTTATGTTCCGCATTATCAGAAATAGAACGAATGATTACAAAAGGAATTTTGTTCAGCCAACAAGTATGGGCTATTGCCGCCCCCTCCATCTCTGCACAATATCCTTTCACATTGCTCCAAATCCTGCTTTTCCCTTCAACGGTACTGATAAACTGGTCACCGCTGGCAATCCTGCCTATCATGATTTTTGCATTTGAAGTCAGGCTTTCCCCCGCTTCCTTGGCAATCCGAACCAGTTCTTCATCTGCTTTGAAATAACTTTCCGTCATCCGTGGTATAGTGCCAATAGGGTCACCAAATACGGAAGTATCCATGTCATGCTGTACTGCATCGGAGGAAATTACAATATCCCCAATATCCAGTTCCTTGTAAACCGCTCCTGCCACGCCCACATTCACGACATAATCCACCGCAAAATGGTCAATCAAAACCTGTGTACACACAGCGGCATTGACCTTGCCAATACCGCTTTTCACAAGGACAATCCCCTTGCCGTACATTCTCCCCAGATAAAAATCGAGTCCAATCACATTCTTTGTCGTTACAATTTCTGCTTTTTCTTTGATATAGGCGATTTCCTCGTCCATAGCACCAATCATTCCAATTGTTTTCAATTTATTATCATCTCCTAGAGCTATTCCCTGTTGCCTTGCCTATTTTTTTTGATTTCTCTTTATTTTAACATATTTTTATGCTACCATACAATAGTCATATACTATAAAAAACAATGAGGAGTTTGCCCAATGAAACCCATAATCGGCATTACACCATCTTATTCTTATGAAGAAAATACGTACCAAATCCGTGGCACTTACGTCGATGCCATCAAAGAGGCAGGGGGTATCCCCATACTTTTATACCCCGACGACGGATTTCCCGACTTTGTGCATGGTATCCTTTTTTCCGGCGGCGGCGACATCGACCCCCTTCTTTTTGGCGAAGAACCCATAAAAGATAACGGGGAAATTTCTCCCCTGCGGGACAGTTTTGAACTGCCACTTTGCTGGGAAGGCCTGAAACGGAATATTCCTATGCTGGGCGTCTGTCGTGGAATGCAGGTTTTCTGTACCGTTTCCGGCGGCGGCATCATACAAGATATTTATAGCCAAACGCAAAGCACCTTAAAACATATGCAAAACGCACCACGTTTTTATGGCACCCATACCATAGAGGTAACGGAAGGCACCCGTCTTTTTTCTCTATTAGGAAAAAAGAGCCTGCCTGTCAATTCCTTTCACCATCAGGCCATTTCTTCTGCTGGGGAAGGGTTCCGTGTCTGCGCCCGAAGTAAAGACGGTCTGATTGAGGCGATAGAACACACCAAAAATTCTTTTATCCTTGGCGTACAGTGGCATCCCGAAGCCATGAACGAATCGGAACAGAAGTCCATTTTTCATGGTTTCATAAAAGCGGCTGCATTCTTTCATTCACAAAGGAGGTAATCTCTTATGAACCCTACCATGCCATTTTATTTAGAAAAAAAAATGGAGCTTATTTTTTCCATTGGTTATAAAATAGTATATAGCCTTGTTGTTTTCTTGGTCTGCCTTTTTCTCATCAAAATCAGCCGTTCTCTGGTGAAAAAGTTTTTTAAAAAACAAGCCGAGAGCGGTAAGATTCCCGTAGATGAACGGAAAGCCCAGACCATGAATTCCATCGTTTCCAGCATTATAAAATATCTCCTGTATTTTGTAGCTATTTTTAGCATACTAAAAGAATTGGGTGTGGACGGCAGAGCCCTCCTTGCCGTTGCCGGTGCCGGGTCTGTTGCCATTGGTATGGGCGCCCAAAGTATCATCCAGGATATGCTG
>CAZCDP010000002.1:39768-53275 GCA_964497675.1 uncultured Candidatus Epulonipiscium sp. | reverse complement strand
CGGGAACACGGAGAGATATGGATGAAATTTTTAAATGGTGGGAAAGTCCCTACAACTTTGGATAATCTCATGGACAGCGTAAGGGGAGAAAATTACGAATGGACCATGATGTATCGGGAATTTGCAGAAAAGGCAAGGGAAGAGGGTTTTCCAGAGGTTGCCGATGCCTTTGAAAGAGTCGGACAAATCGAAAAAACACATGATGCCAGATACCGAAATCTGATGAAAAACATAGAAAATGACCAAGTTTTTTGTAAAGAGAAGGAGGTTGTATGGGTTTGCCTAAATTGTGGCTATGAGGTGTCTGGGAAGTGTGCGCCGAAAATATGTCCCGTTTGCGGGTATCCTCAGGGGTATTTTGAAATAAAAGCGGAAAATTATTAGCAGAAACAAAAAGGGCAAGGTCAAGAGCAAGGTCAAGAGCAAGACCAAGAGCAAGACCAAGAGCAAGACCTTGAGGCGTTGCCTCAAACTCCATCCACTTTTTTGAAAAAAAGTGAAACAAAAAACTTTTATGGAAAACTGCGTTTTCCTTGTGGAGGGAAAAGCGGTGGGTTTTCAAGGAAAAGGGCTTGACCTGGCACCCCGAAGAAAACGGGGATGCCCGAAGGGCGGCTATTGCCATAGGCAAAAGTGCTTGACTACGCACCCCGAAGAAAACGGGGATGCCCGAAGGGCGGCTATTGCCATAGGCAAAAGTGCTTGACTACGCACCCCGAAGGACGGCTTGCGTCTTAAAGTAATAGGGTGTAGACAAAGTCTACACCCTAAAGTTTTTGGTTTCCTTTTTTAAAAAGGAAGTAGAGTTTGAGGTAAAACCTCAAGGTCTTTGCACTTTTTATCGTTCCTCGCGGAAATAAGAGTTGCTTAAATCCGCCGGCGGCATATCCTCTTTTTTATTCTTTCTGGTACTGATGATAACAATTAGTATGGTAGCCGCATAGGGCAGCATATCAATCAGATACTGGGAAACATGGATACCCATACTTTGCAGACGGAAACCGAGAATGTTCAGACCACCGAATAGGAAAGCACCGACGAGGGCTTTCACAGGGTTCCAAGAAGCAAAGATAACAAGGGCAACGGCAATCCAGCCACGACCGGCTACGACATTTTCTTGCCATACGGGAACTGTGACCAGTGACATATAAGCACCGCCCAAGGCACAGAGAGCACCCCCCAGAATAATATGCACGTATTTATAAAGGCTGACATTGATGCCCGAGGCATCCGCCGCCGCGGCATTTTCACCAACAGCACGAAGGTTCAGGCCTTTTTTTGTTTTAAAGAGATAAATTGTTGCCAAAATAACCATGAGATAGCCTAAATATACAAAAATATCTTGTTTGAAAAAAATCGGCCCGATAAAGGGGATATTGCTCAGCCCCGGAATGGGCTTTACGGCAAAAAAGCTCTTGATGGATGGCGGGATAACAGAACCCATGACACTTTGTCCCAAAAAGCTGGCAAAGCCTTCCCCGAAAATAGTCAGTGTCAGACCACATACGACTTGATTGGTTCTCAAGGAAACGGTGAGGAACGCATAAAGGGCAGAACCCAAACTGCCTGCGGCCATAGCACCTAAAATGGCAAGATAGGGATTTTGTGTACGAGAGCCAACAATAAAGCCGATGATAGCACCCATCATCATAAGACCTTCCACGCCAAGGTTTAGATTGCCTGCTTTTTCAGTCATCAATTCGCCTAAGGTAGCAAATAAAAGGGGTGTTCCGGCAACAATAGCCGCTGCAAAATATCCTTCCATTTAGCGCACCTCCTTTTTGATGCTTTTGTGTAAGCCCAGTTTATATTGCAGGAAAAATTCACTGCCCAGCACAAAAAACAGCAGAATCGCTTGAATCATATCGGCAACAGATGCAGGAATCTGCATGGAAATCTGAATATAAGCGCCGCCCTGTAACAGTACTGCAAAAGCCGCACATACAAAGAGAATCGCTGCTGCATTGAGCCGTGAAAGCCATGTGGTGGTGATAGCTGTGAAGCCATAGCCTGCGGAAAGAGAAGCCGTCAAGGTTTTTTCTATGGCGGAAGCCTGAATCATACCCGTCAGACCGCAAAGACCGCCGGAAAACAACATGGCTGTAATGATGATGGATTTGATATTCGTGGTCGCGACAAAGAAGGCTATAATCCGTACTTTCACCCACAACGGTGATTTCATAGCCTTTTTTGGTATGGTTGATAAAAATATGTACCACAACAACTAGAAGAAGGGCGATAATCCAACCGATGTGTACACCGCCTACGTTAGGCAGTATGGCATTATCTCCAAAGGGTGTCACTTTGGGGAAGCCCTGTGAAGAAGGGTCACGCCAAGGGCCGTATTGAAGGTAGGTTACAAATTTAACGGCGATGTAGTTTAACATCAGAGTGAAAATGGTTTCATTCGTACCCATTTTAGCCTTGAAATAGGCAGGTATAAATGCCCAGATACCGCCCATGACCATTGCCGCTACTGCCATGGCTAAAAGCAGAACAGGTTTTGGAAGAGAGGTATAATGCAGGGCTACAAAGGTTGCCGCAAAAGCACCCATGATAATCTGTCCTTCGCCGCCGATGTTCCAAAATTTCATTTTAAAAGCCACCAGAATACCTAAAGAGGTAATAATCAGGGGAACGGCTTTTAATGTGGTCTGTTGCAGACGAATTTTTGTACCCAATGCACCCTTCAGCATAGAGCTGAATACGGTAATGGGATTGTAGCCGAGGGCGGCAATGATAAGGCCTGCAAAAACGATGGAAAGTACTACGGATAAAATACGGATGAGGGCGGCCTTGTTTTTCGGAAGGTCATCCCGTTTCGTAATTTTTATGAGATTCATGATTCCGCAGCCTCCTTTTCATGATGTCCGCCTGCCATGAGCAGACCGATGTCTTCCTTCGTCATTTCATCGGGGTTGACAATGCCCGTCATTTTTCCGCCGCAGAATACCATGATTCTGTCGCAGAGATCCATCAAAACATCCAAATCTTCACCGATAAAAAGTACGCCTACGCCTTTTTTCTTCTGTTCACTGAGGAGTTCGTAGATTTTATAGGAAGCGCCGATGTCAAGGCCACGGGCGGGATAAGCCGTGATAAGTACCTTCGGTTCGGAGTCAATTTCACGTCCCAGAAGTACTTTTTGGATGTTTCCGCCGGAAAGCTTTTTGATGGGGTAATGGATACCGGGGGTTTGGATGTCCAGTTGTTCTATAATCTTCTTTGCTTTTTCCGCACTTTTTCCGCGGCGCAGGAAGACACCCGGCTGATTTTGATAGTCCTTTAATATTATGTTATGAACCATGTCCATAGAGCCAACCAGCCCCATCCCCAGTCTGTCCTCCGGAATAAAGCCCATACGGATGCCAAGACGGATGATGTCACGGGGGGTTTTGCCTATGATGTTCTCGTTTTCAAAGAAAATACGTCCCTTTTCGGCGGGAATCAGTCCTGCGATGGTTTCGCAAATCTCTTTCTGTCCGCTTCCGGCAACACCGGAAACGCCCAGAATTTCGCCGCTGTAAAGAGAAAAAGTGATGTCCTCCAAAGCGTGTTTGTTGTCTTTTGTGGAAACATGAAGGCTATCCACATCCAGAAGCTTTTTGTTTTGTTCGGAAGACTCTTTTTTGATTGCCAGATTTATTTTTTTGCCCACCATCATTTCGATTAGACGGGAAACGCCTACTTCTTTGGTGACTACGGTTTCAATGGAATGTCCCCGTCGCAGTACCGTGATACGGTCGGAGATTTCCATAACCTCGTTGAGTTTATGAGTGATGATAACAATGGCGCAGCCCTGCTCCTTCATACTGCGGATAATGGCAAAAAGCCGTTTGATTTCTTGGGGTGTCAGTACGGCAGTAGGCTCGTCCATAATGAGGATTTTTGCGCCTCGATATAATACTTTAATGATTTCCAGTGTCTGTTTTTCGCCCACAGACATTTCGTATACTTTTTTGTCCGGCTTGATGTCCAGACCATATTGATCAGAAATTGCCTGAATCGCTTTTGTCAGTTCCTTACTGTTAACAAAAAGTCCTTTGCCGTTGCCCAGAATGATGTTTTCTTTGGCGGTCAGGACATCCACCAGCTTGAAATGCTGATGAATCATACCAATGCCCATAGCAATGGAATCCTTTGGCGATGCGAACTCTACTTGTTTTTCGTTTACATAAATAGAACCGCTGTCGGGAGTATATATTCCCGACAGCATGCTCATCAGCGTGCTTTTGCCCGCCCCGTTTTCACCGAGGAGGGCATGCACTTCACCATTATAAACTGTTAGATTCACATCTTCGTTTGCCAATACGGATCCAAAAGCTTTGGAAATGCCTTTCATTTCGATTGCTTTTACAGGTTCCATAGTATCCTCTCCGAATGATGATTAGTTGTCTCTGCCTGTTACGCCTTCTACTAAGTAGTCCATGGACCAGATACCTGCTCTGTCCAGTGTCTGACCTTCTTTTACAACGATGTTGCCTGCATTATCTTTGATTGGGCCAACAAAAATAGGGAATTCGCCTGCTTCAATTTTTGCCTGCACTTCTTCTACTTTTGCTTTTGTTTCATCTGTTACAAGGCTTGTCAAAGGAGCAAGGCCAATGTAGCCGTCCTTCATTGTGCCATAGTAAGACTCGGGAGTATATTCCCCTGCAATGATTTTTTCGATTGTAGGGATGAGATATTTTTCATGGTGCCAAACGGGAGCAGTTAAGAAGGAGTTTGGTGCAACGGCACTGTTGTCTAAGTTGTAGCCAATCGCCAATGCGCCGGCATCCTGTGCTGCAAGCTGAGGACCTGCGGAGTCACAATGCTGTGTGATTACGTCGCAACCCTGTGCCAGTAAGGATTCTGCTGCGGATTTTTCGTTAGCAGGGTCATTCCAGCTGTTGATATAAACAACACTTAATTCTGCATCAGGGTTTACAGACTGTGCGCCCAATGCAAAAGCGTTGATACCGATTAAAACTTCTGTGTAAGGGTAAGCTGCAACATAACCAAGTTTGTTTGTTTTTGTCTGCATACCTGCGATGATACCGGAAAGGTATCTAGGTTCTTCCATAGCACCGAAGTAGTTGCCAAAGTTTGTATCGTTCATTTTGTTTCCTGAGAAATGAAGGAAGGTTACGTCAGGATATTCTTTTGCCAGTTCATCCAGACCATCCATAAAACCGAAGCTTGTACCGATGATAATAGAAGCACCTTCGTCAATCATGTTGATGGCTGTGCTTTTTACTGTCTGCTTGTCTTCCGATACGTTTTCAGCAATTAAAGTTTTTACTTTGTCGCCGAAATGTTCCTCTACTGCCTGTGTGCCGTTATGCTGTGCTTGTGAATAGCCGCCGTCTGTTTTTGAGCCGATGTAGATAAAGCCGATGGTTGTAACGTCTGCTGCTGCTTGATCCTCTGCAGGTGCTTCGGCAGGCTCCTCCGCCGGTTTGGCGCAGCCTGTGAAAACTGCAAGGGACATGGCAAATGCCAACATCAATGATAAAACTTTTCTTGACTTTTTCATGATACCTCTCCTTTTCGTTCCTTTAAAACTACGATGGTTTATGATATTTGTTATCGCCTTTCTGACAGGAAACGTTCCCAAACGATATGAACCGAAAAGAACTCGGTCTTATCTGCGTATTGCCATGCCGATGCATGGGGTAAACAGCACGCCGCTTTTAAAGAAGTCAAAGTCGGTTTAAGCCTCGTTCCTATGTAATACAGGCGGAATAACCATTGGGCAGAACTGTTGTTCAGTCCTTAAAACAGATACGGCCGTTTTCGATTTTTTCGATGACAGCCAGAGAATCCACACGATAGCCTGCGGCTCTCAAACGGGCACTGCCACCTTGAAATTCTTTTTCAATGACTGCGGCGATTCCGCAGACAGTGCCTCCTGCTTGTTTGACAAGTTGGGCAAGACCGCCGGCTGCTTCGCCGTGGGCTAAGAAATCATCTATAATTAATACTTTATCATTGGAATTGAGATATTTTTTAGAGACCCGAGCCATGGAAACAGTGCCCTTTGTAAATGATTTTACGGGGGAACCGTAAAATTCATCGGTCATGGTAGACGGTTGCATTTTTTTGGCAAACACAACTGGAATATTATTGAAAAAAAGTGCTGTCAGTGCGGCGATGGCAATGCCGGAAGATTCAATGGTGAGAATTTTGTTGATTTCACAGTCTGAAAAACGGTTTCTAATTTCTTTTCCGATTTCCAGAAATAGCCCCACATCCAGCTGATGATTGAGAAATGAGTCAACTTTTACGATTTCGGTGCCGATTTCGGTACCATCCTTAAGAATTCTTTGTTTTAAAAGCTCCATAGTTTTGACACCCTTTGCTAAATATATGATAGGATTTTAAAATACCTTTTCTGTTAAAACTATTATCTATTATAAATCGATAAATTACATTATGTAAAGACTTGTTTCTGTTTTTGGTAAAATTGGGTGAAATGATGTGCAAAAGTGAGGGGGATTCTGATAAATACGGCTAGTTTGTACAGGTGAAGGGAAAAAATGTAAAAGATATGATATGAAAAAAGGGGAAAGCAGAGCGCTTTCCCCAAAAAAAAGGTTATCTCATGAAACGTTTCATTTTTTTCCGAGAATTGCAGGCAGTGATGCGGTCTAAGACAAACTCCCGTTCATCGGCAGGGATGCTGTAGAACGCATTCATATCACTACTGTTTCGCTGGATTTCCAGCTGCAATTTCTTGGGAAGTGTATCGTAGTCTGTAAAAACATCCATAAAATCACCTCGTGGATAGTATAGATAGAAATTCGTTTTTTATGTACGGCGGCTAAGGAATATTTTGTAAAAAAATAGGCGAAATAAGAAAAATACAAGGACAAAATAACGTTTTTATAGTATAATCATAGATATATTAGTAGGAATAAAAATCCGATAGCTGCAGGGAGGAAAATGACATGGCATTTTTAGAAAAAATTGGTGCAATGGCAAAATCAGCATCTGAAAAGGCAGGCGATGCCATAGAGATTAATCGTATTAACGGCGAAATCCATACGGAAAAATATAGGATTGAAATGTTAAAACAGGAAATTGGAGATTATTATTGGGCTAAATTTGCAACAGGGGAGCAGTTGGATTCGGAAGTGATGGAGCTTTGCGATAAAATCGTTATTTGTCATGATAGAATCAGAAGCTACCATGCTGAAATTCAAACGATTAAAGAAGAAAAAGAGGACGAACCGGAGGACGGTGAGGAAGAAGAAAGCCCAGTCGTTCGTGAAAGCGTAAAATGCTGTAAAGAATGTGGTGTGCCATTGGCAGAAGGAACTAAATTTTGCGGCGAATGCGGTAAGCCTGTTTAAATCTTTCCATACAAAAAAGCCCGAACTCATTGTTTTGATAAAATCAAAGTATGGGTTGCGGGCTTTTTTATTGTCTGGTTTTTGCAAAGGAAAGCTGATTTATATTAAAATTAAATACTCTGTTCAAAAAGCCGCCAGCTGGCATCCAGTTTCTTTTGAAAACGGGTTTCTCCATCATAGATTAGTCCTGTCAAAAGGCCATCCAAAATGGTGATGAAGGCAAGGGCATTTTGACGAGAGGTTTCTGAGGATTCGCCATGGCGTTCGAAAATGGCGGTAATGACGTTTTCCATATGAATAAAATAAAGGATACTCTTGCTGATGACGGGGTCTTTAAATGCAATAGGCGGCATGAATGTATTTCGGAGCAGAAATTTTGCACCGGCATCATCCGTCGACAAAAAGCGGTCTTTGATGGTAATGATAAATTCTTTCAAAAGCCCAAGGACTTCTTTTTTTTGGCCAAAAAAAGAAGTGATAAAGTCCATTTCTTCTTTTACCACTTGGTCCAGAATAATCTGAAATAAATCCTCCTTGCTTTTAAAGTGGGAATAAATCGACTGCTTTTTGATTCCGATATCTTCGCAAATCAGTGCTAAAGAGGTTCGTTCATAGCCGTATTCTGCGAAATAAAACATAGCTTTTTCTTGAATTTCTTTTGCGCCCAAAATGACATCTCCTTACATACAAAAAGTATAAGAAACTGCACAGATACAGACATAATCTATCAAAAATAAAACCGAAAAAGTTTGATTATAAAAAAGGCGGGATGTCGACCCGCCTGTGTTAGGAGAAATAACAGGACAAAATAATACGATACCAAATTGGGGATTTAGGTAAATGATATTTGCCTGTTAAAAACTGACGACCGTTCGTCAATTAAATAAAATATATCATTAAAATAAATGTTTGTCAATGAAAAATATTAATGTGTTAAAAAAAGTACAAAAAAGGTGAAAGGGCATATTTCCGAAAAAAAAGCAATACTTATATTCTAGGAAGAAGACTTTGCATCTGATTTTATAAGGCATTTGCTATTTTTAGGATGCGGATGTCTGGTTTTTTATAACAATATTTAACAATATTTAATGTTCTGTTTTGTAGTTTTTGGACAATTTTCAGGAAAATAGGGAGGGCTCCATATGATATGGATTATAAGGAGAAAAGCGGTTATGCGTGGCGTGTTATATCTGGCATTTTTTTGTGCCTGTTTTGGTGGAGGTCGTTTTGTTGCAGAAAGAAAGGCCATGGAAGCAGGGGCAATGGAGGGAGAGAAAAAAGGCTATCTTGCCATTGTGATTGATGATTTTGGGTATTTCGGGGAAGGAACAGAAGAGATGCTGGCATTGCCCATACCGTTAACGGCGGCTATCATGCCCTTTTGTGATTGTGCGGCAGAGGATTATCAAAGGGTAGTAGCGGCAGACAAGGATATGATGCTGCATATGCCTATGGAATCGCAGATAGGAAAGCGTTCCTGGGTGGGAGATAAAGGCGTATTTCGCTCTATGAGTGATGAGGAAATCCACGAACGGGTACGGGAAGCCATGGAAATCGTTCCGGAGGCTGTGGCACTCAATAATCATATGGGTTCTGCCATTATGGAGGACAAACGGTGTTTGGGTGCTGTTATGGATGTGGTAAAAGAAAAGAATCTGGTCTTTATAGATAGTATGACAACGCCAAATTCCGTAGCAGAGGAGATTTGCAAGGAACGGGGCGTGCCTATTTTGAAACGGAATGTATTTTTGGATAGTACCGATGATGTGGAAGTGGTGAAAAAGAAACTGCGTCAGGCGGGGGAGGTTGCCTTGCAGGATGGAACTGCCCTGGCTATCGGACACGTGGGGCCTGAGGGCGGAAATATTACGGCACAGGCGATCCGTGATGTGGCACCGGAATTGACACAAAAGGGTGTGGAGTTTATTTCTGTGACGCAAATGAGAGAAATCATGGAGAACCGATAATCAAAGCCTACACTTCCCTCTTTACGGTTTTACCTCCAAACCACTACAAGGGTTTTACCCTCGGTTCATAAGGGAAAGCTATCTTTTCCTTGGGAAGCTGGGTTGTCTAATTTCTAATCAAAATTTTAGCCTGCGGTTTCCCAGTCTGTCGAAAAACATCCATTCCCTTTGAAAGAGCAAGAGGTTTGGGCAAAAGTGTTTGACTTGGTATGGAGTGCAAAGAAAAGCGTGTCCACTTGATTGACACGCTTTTTTAATGGTCTTGTACTTTTCTTTGGTCTTATATGCTTTTTGACTCCCTAGGATTTTTATAGTATGTTATAATAATAAAAAAACAAAAGGGAAAAAGGAAAGAGGGCAGAAGTGTTGGGTATGGAGAATATTATTTATGAATTTGCAGAAAGGAAAGGACTTGCCGTAGGCATTACCACTACGGCGTGTTTTGAGGAACTGCGGCCTGTTTTGTTGAAAGAAAACCCGCTGTTAAAAGGCTTTGCGGAGCAGGATATTGAAAAACGTATTAATCCATCCCTAACGATGTCTGATGTCAAAAGTATCATTGTTTTGGCCATGGGCTACAACAAAATGGTGAAGTATCCCGGCGGCAGTCTGCGTGGCAGGTTTTCCGTAGGTGCCATTGGTGCGGATTATCATGGGCTGCTGAAAGGGGAATTGGAGGATTTGGAACGTATTTTGAAAGGAGAGGATGAAGGTTTGCAATGCCTTTCCTTTGTGGATACGGGGCCATTGGTGGACCGTTATACGGCGGTTCGGTCAGGCTTAGGCTATATCGGAAAAAACGGATGTATCCATACTCAAAAGCTGGGGTCCATGGTGTTTATTGGATATATGCTGGTAAACGCCGCTTTGGAGGGGAAAACAATCTTTGGCGCAGAAACAGGGAACGGCTGTAAAGACTGCGACAAATGCCTCAAGGTCTGCCCCGCAGGTGCGTTGACAGAGGATGGCTTTCACATGAAACGGTGTATCTCCTATCTGACCCAGACAAAAGAGGTCTTGAGCCGTGAGGAAATGAAGCTTGTGGGGCTTCAGCTTTACGGCTGTGATGTGTGCCAGAAGGTCTGCCCTCATAACAGTGGAGAAAAGGTAGTTTATTTCCCCGAGGGAGAGGAAGCAATGCCCCTCCTTTCCCATATTTTACATCTCACAAATAAGGAGTTTCGGAATACCATCGGCAAAACGGCGGCAGGATGGCGTGGAAAAAAGATAATACAGAGAAATGCGGTCATTGCATTGGGAAATACAAGGAACAGGGAGAGTCTTCCCCTATTGGCGGAAGCTCTGGCGGACGCTAGAGAGCTGATTCGGCAGACAGCGGTTCGGAGTATTGCCAATCTGGGGTTTACCGAAGGAAGGGTTCTCTTAGAAGAAGCAAGAAAAAAGGAAACCAACGAGAAAATTTTAAAGGACATGGCAGAGGCCATAGAGGAACTGGGGAGGTGAATCCATGGGCTACTGGAATTCCAGAGGACTGCGGGGAAGCGGCCTTGAGGATTTAATCAATTTTACCAACGACATCTATCGTCAGAAGGGACTGGCTCTTTTTCAGAAGATTCCAACGCCCATAACGCCTGTGGAGGTCAGTAATGAGGAAAGAACCATTACCCTTGCCTATTTTGATAAACAGAGTACGGTGGATTATATCGGCGTGGTGCAAGGGATTGCCATATGTTTTGATGCAAAGGAAACGGCACTAAAAAGTCTGCCTATCCAGAATATTCACGAGCATCAGATTCGATTTATGGAGGATTTTCAGAAACAGCAAGGCGTTTCCTTTCTGTTAGTCCAGTTTACGGCGTTGGACGAGTTTTATTTTCTGCCCTTTGAAACCTTAAAGCAGTATTGGGACGGCGCACAGAGGGGAGAGCGGAAGTCGATTCCTTATAGTGCCTTTGAAAAACAGTACCTCATTGAAAACAAAGGCAAGGCAGTTTTGAATTATTTGGAGGCTGTCAATACCTATTTGGTAAACAGTGGGAAAACGGAATAAAAACAAGGCAAAGAGGCAATGATTTTTGTAAAAAGGGGGACTTTTTATGAGAAGCATTGTTTTTTTTCTGGTGGCAATTTTTTGTATGACGGGATGCAGTACACAAGTAGAAAAGGTGAGTGCAAAAAAAATAGAGGAGCTTCGTATCACAGACGAAAGTAAAATGTTTTCTGTATATTATACAGAAGAGAAATGGGGGAAAAGCCCCTTGGAACCGGAAGGGGGCTGTATGACAGGCGCTTTTGTTTTTGAGGATCGGTTTATTGACGGAGATTGGAAAAAATTCGAGGAAGTCACGAAAAAAAGCCATGATATTTATGGTTATGCCATGAGAGCCGGAGAGGAATTTCCCCTAACATGGGCATTGGAATGCTTCGTGAATGGAAAAACTCCGCTGATTGCCCTGTATCCCCGAAACCGGAACGCTCCCTTTGAGGAAGAAAGCATTTTAAAAACCGCAGAGGATGCAGGAGCCTTTCAGATTCCCTTATTTTTGCAGTGCTACCCCGATGCCACTGCCTATGGTGACGGAGAAGCCTATGGGGCGTTTTATCGTAAGACACGCCGTATTTTTCAGGAAAAAGCACCAAATGCTGTATTTGTTTGGAGTGTTCCCGCAGATACCGAGGAAAAGGCGTTGAACTATTACCCAGGGGATGCCTATGTTGACTGGATTGGGCTGGATGTTTTTGAAAAAAGCGGAGAGCAGGGGCAGGGAGTTTCAGAAAAAGTGGAACGGTGGTACGACACTTGGCAGAAACGAAAGCCCTTGATGATTTCCCAATTAGCGGTTTCTCATTACTCCACAAGGGATTCTTGTTATACAGAGGAAGAAGCGGCGGCAGAAATAGAGAGGTTTTACAGCAGTTTATCGGAATACCCCCGTATCAAGGCAGTTGTTTATCGGGAGGGAAATCCTGCTGCAGACGGCGTAAAAAAGGCAGTTCGTGAGAACTATTTGCTGACGGATAATGACAGGAAATTGCAAGCCTATACAAAGGCAGTATCGGCAACGTGGCTGAGCCCTAAAAGGGTGGATGACTTAGGCGAAGAGGTATTCCGAAGCCCTTTTCTTGCTTATGAATCGGAAGGGCGTATTTATTTGCAGGAAAGCGCCGTAGTTTTTGACTTGGAAGAAAAGATGGCAGCAGAAGGGAAAATCATCAATGGAAAGAAGTGTATTCCCGTTGATTGTTTAAAAAAATACAGGGTTATAAAGGAAAACCAAAAGATTTTGCTGCAAAAAATATAATGGTCTGATAAAAAACTGATTTTACTAAAAGGTATCAGAGTTTTAGGAGCGACTAGCTTCTAAATGAAAAAACTGTTTGCATTTCAATACCGGTGCAGTTGAGAAAACGGGGAAATTATGGTAATATCATGAGATATGGTCCGATAAAAAATGATAAGATTCGGCAAAAACGTATCAGCATAAAAACCGGGTTTTTGCGTAAAAATCAAGGAATTTGTCCCTCTTTCTTGTAAGAAAGAGGTTGGAGTTTGAGGTGAAACCTCAAGGTTTTGACTTTATTGCAAGGTTTTGACTTTATTTTGACTTTATCGATTGCACCTTTGGCTTTTAAGAAAAAGATAGTTGGGAGGAACAAAAGAATGCTGAAACGTTCCGTGGTAGAAAACACACTGGAAGCGGCACTGGAAACAGGCGCTGATTTCGGTGAAATTTTTATGGAGGAAAAGAAAAAAAATACCATTTCTATGGTCAGCGGACAGGTGGAAACGGCGTTGTCCGGGATGGATTATGGTGTAGGCATACGGCTTTTTCAAGGCTGCCGCGCCATTTATGCCTATACCAATGACAGCAGTGAGAAAAATCTGGTGAAAACCGCAAGAGAAGCGGCGGCGGCAATGGGCGGCAACAGTAGTAAAAAAATATTGAATTTTGATAAAAAGGAAATCAGTAATAGACATCCTGTACGGGTTATGCCGGGGGATGTTTCAAAAAAACGAAAAACGGAAATTTTGCGGCTGGCTTCCCAAGCTGCCTTTGGATATAGCAGTCTGATTACCCAGACGAGAACAGGCTGGCTGGATGTGGTGCAGGATATTTTCATTGCAAATACAGAGGGGCTTTGGGTTAGCGATAGACGGGTACGCAGTCGGTTTACGGTGGAGTCTGTGGCATCTTCTGCTACGGAAAAGCAGAGCGGACATTTTGGCCCCGGTGCATCTAT
>CAZCDP010000002.1:0-39758 GCA_964497675.1 uncultured Candidatus Epulonipiscium sp. | reverse complement strand
GATGATATAGATGTGGAGGCTTTGGGAATGGAGGCTTCCCGTATTGCTGTGACGATGCTTCGCGCCAACTTATGCCCCAGTAAAAAAATGACCGTTGTTATCGATCATGGCTTTGGCGGCGTGATTTTTCATGAAGCCTGCGGACATGGTCTGGAAGCTACGGCGGTGGCGAGGAACGCATCTGTTTTTGCAGGAAAGCTGGGACAGAAGATAGCGTCAGATTTGGTAACGGCTATAGATGACGGAACGATTCCCAATGCATGGGGTTCCCAAAACATAGATGACGAAGGAACGCCAACAAGAAAAAATGTACTGATTGAAAACGGGATTCTAAAATCCTATTTGGTAGATAAACGAAATGGTAAAAAAATGGGCATGGCTTCCACCGGCTCGGCAAGAAGGGAAAGCTACCGATTTGTGCCCACTTCAAGAATGAGCAATACCTATATCGCTTCGGGAAACAGCACACCCGCCCAGATGATAGCCGATACGGAGTATGGGCTTTATGCAAAACAGATGGGCGGCGGCAGTGTGGACCCCGCAACGGGTGTCTTCAATTTTGCAGTTTTAGAGGGTTACATGATACGAAACGGGAAAATAGCAGAGCCGGTAAGGGGAGCAACCCTGATTGGCAAGGGAGCAGAAGTACTGATGCAGATTGATAGAGTGGGAAATAATCTGAAAAGCGCCCAAGGGATGTGCGGCAGTATCAGTGGTTCTGTTCCTACCAACGTGGGACAGCCCATGATTCGTGTCAGTGAAATCACCGTAGGCGGAAGGGGTTAATGCATATGGAAGCGGAAATGTTTCAGAAACTTTTAATGAAAAGAGCCATAGAAGCCGGGTTTTCGGACTGCGAAGTCTATTGTCAGAGCGGAAAAAGCTTTGAGGTATTGGTATTGGAGGGTGAAATATCCCATTATGAAAATAGTACCCAAAGGGGCGTTTGTTTTCGTGGAACCTACGGGGGCAAAATGGGCTACGCTTTTTCAGAAAATATCAGCGAGGAGGCTATCGATTTTTTGATTCGGGAAGCGGCAGAAAATGCAGAAATTATGGAGGATACCGCAAGGGAAGAGCTTTATAGCGGCGATGGGGTGTACCCACAGCTTAGGGGTATTGAAAAGAGTCTGCAGACGCTTTCGGCAGAAGAAAAAATCGCAGCGGCAAAAGAAATGGAAAAGGCGGCATTACACCATGATAATAATGTGGCGGCTATCGATTATTGTGTGCTGAGTTCCCATGAGGAGGAGGTTTCTATTGCCAACACAAAAGGGCTTTGTCTTTCCTATGCCAAAAACTGTGCCACAGCCTATGTCTGTGCCATTGCCCAATATAAAAACGATGTGAAAACCGGTTCGGAGTATTGGGTGGATAATCGCTGGGAAAATTTTGACCCTGTGCATACAGGGCAGAAGGCGGCAAAAAAAGCCGTTAGCCATTTGGGTGCGGGTAGTTTAAAGTCGGGAACTTATCGGGTGCTTTTGGAAAACCATGTAGCGGCGGAGCTGCTTTCTGGTTTTTGCGGTGTATTTTATGGTGAAAATGTGGAGAAGGGCTTTTCATTATTTCGGGGGCGGCTGAAAGAAAAAGTGGCTTCCTCCAAAGTAACCCTGCGGGATGACGGCTTGCTTTTTGGTGCCACAGGCTCCGCACCCTTTGACAGCGAAGGAGTGGCTTGCCAGAACAAGGCTGTGATTCAAAACGGCAGACTGGAAACCTTTTTATATAATCTGAAGACGGCTAGAGCGGCGGATACGAAATCTACGGGCAACGGATTTAAGCCTTCTTACCAAGCACCTGTGAAAACGGCCTGCACCAATTTTTATATCCAAAAGGGTATCAAACCGCCTAAAATTCTTATGATGCAACTGGGGGAAGGCCTTTTGATTACGGAGATTTCAGGGCTTCATGCCGGTGCAAATCCTATATCGGGAGATTTTTCTCTATCCGCAGAAGGCTTTTTTGTGGAGCATGGGCAGATAAAACGGCCTGTAGAACAAATTACAGTGGCAGGGAACTTTTATAACCTGTTGAAGGACATCGAAGAAGTAGGAAATGACCTGCGTTTTTCTATGCCGAGCTCCAACGGTACCATGGGCGCACCGATGCTTTTGGTGAAGGGGCTTTCTGTTTCTGGAAGCTGAGGATAGGGCTGAGGGTTTGGGAACACTCTGTTCCCAGACCCTCAGCAATAATTGGCTGAATTTAGGTTTTGTCTTTAAGTAAAGGGTGTAGATTTTGTCTACACCCTTTACTTTTACTGACACGCTGGCAAACGCCTTTTTATTTTTTTCCCAAGGGTTCGGAGAATGCAGTTCATAGAGTGTTATGTTTTATTTTATCACTGTATACTGCAAATTGATCCTTCCCCATGCTTTTTGTGTAATACATGGCTTTATCCGCCTTTTCATAAAGCTCCTCAAAGGTTGTGCCATGTGCGGGGTAGAAAGAAATGCCAACGGCACCGGATACCTTGCAGATTTCTTCATTTCCAGCAAAGGCAATACGGAATGACTGACAAAGCTCTTTTGCCTTTTTTATGGCGTGTTCTTGAGAAGGAATATCTTTCATAAATACGACATATTCATCGCCGCCCATACGGCCGATAATATCACTTTTTCGAAAAGTGTTCTGTATTTTAGTTGCAATGTTAGACAATACAGCATCTCCGAAAACATGCCCCAGATTATCATTGATGGCCTTAAAATCATCAATATCAATGAAGAAAAAGGCGTGAATCGCTTTTTTTTGTGTGTTTTGAAGGTAGTCTGAAATTCTATTTTTCGTCGACAGCTTGTTATAGAGATTTGTCAGAGAATCCCGTTCTGCCTGATGCCGCCAGAACAGCTCCTGTTTTTTTCTTTTATCAATATTTTTGATGTATAAGAAACCCTTGAGGTCGCTGGAAAAGGGGTCTTGTAACAGGTGCATGGTACAGGAAACCCAGATGATATTCCCATTATCGCTATACATTTCATATTCCAGATTTAATTCGGAAATTTGCTGCCTATATGCCAGCATCAAATTTTCTATAGAAAAGGTATCCATAAACTTTTTGCAGTCATCGGGAGAAACAGTCTGTTTACAAAGTGTTTCTGTTAACTTTTCGTAATTTGAACAAACAATAAAGCCAAGGTGCTTGTTCCATTTCTTAGAACCTTTTGTAATTTGATTTTTTGAGAGGTTGATTTCATATGTAAAAAGAGCCTCTGACAACATTGCAGAACGGTATTGTTCTTCTTGGGCATATTTGAGTTCCATTTCTTTTTGTTTGGTGATGTCCTCGATAACACCTATACAACGAAGAGGGTTTCCGTCTACGTCAAAGAGTGAGGTAAGGGTAATCTGATTCCAACAGAAGCTGCCGTTTATTTCCCTTGTTTTTACAATACAGGAGGTGTTTGGCGTACCCTTTCTAATTTGCTCAAAGGTATGAATAAATTCCTCTACACTCTCAGGACAGATAACACCGCTTTCAATGATAGAGTAAGGCAGGTTATCGATTTTATTTGGAAATCCCAATACATCTATGGGATGATTGAAATTACAGACCTGGTTTGTCTGTATATTATAATCAAAGATGATATTTTTTGTCTGTTCCAAGGCAATACGAAACCGTTCCTCGCTGATTCTTAATGCTTGTTCTATGGCTTTGCGTTTCGTACTATCAAGCATGATACAGTTCATGACCTTACCGTTCTTGGATTCTGTAAGGGTTCCTCGGGTGAACACCCAAATGAGGGAGCCATCTTTTCGGAATACACGATTTTCCACTTCAAAGCCTGTTTGCTTCTTTTTCAGAGCGTTTTTTATAACTTTGGTATTAGATGCAAAATCCTCAGGATGGAAGGCTTTATATAACTGGTTGTTCAGTAAAGCTTTCATTTCAGTCGGCGAATAGCCATATAACTCATAGAAGGTATCGTTGCCATATAACAAAGTAAAGCTGTCGTCTAGTTGCAGTTCACAAATGCCGCAGGGAATTACTTTATTTAGAAGTTCAAAGGCTTTTATATGGATTTCTGCTTTTAACTGCTGCATTGTTTTTTTGCCGAACTGTATGGGATAGAATTCCTCTCCTTCTTGAATACTGGAGGCCATGGAGGTATGAAGCATAGAAATTTTATATTCGTTGCTGCATAATACGATGGAAACAGTCTGGCGGATTTTCATACGCAGTACTTCACTGTTGGGAATTTCTTTGCTCAACGTGGCAGTAACGTATAAATAAATACCGCCATAATGATTTTCTTTGACGGTAATTTCATCGTAAAGAATAGCAAAGGGTTCCGGATTATTCAATATATATGTTTGCAGAAGGGTCTGCAATTCTTCTTTGTTATGTGCTGTTTCTAAGAAACCGGTGCCAATATAGTAGATGTCATCTGTTACAAAAGACAGCATTTTTGAAATATTTTTTTCGATTAGATAGGCATACATAAATTCTTTGTATAGCTGTTTGGCTATTTTTATAGTATGTATCATGTGCATCGTCATTCCTTTTTTAATTTTGCGTTCCATGGAAAGGCTACAAATAAGAAACTTATACAGCTACAAATCAAAATTTTTTTGTTCGGTACAGGGCTGTCTGTAAAAAGTAAAAGAACGAATGAAACCCATGTTTTTATGATTTACCATAGGTTAAGTTATTTTTCTATGGTGCATAAATGTAAGATGTATGAAAGTATGGTATAAAATGGATGACATGACCGACAAATGACCAGCTTTGCAGCAGTTAACCTACCGAATGAAACTTGGATTATCCCTACTGTAATAGCTTATTTCCAAAAATAGAGTATATTATTATATAAAAAGAACAAAGATAATAGTAGCTGCAAAAACAGAAATAAATAATTTTTTACAAAATTTATCGTCATGTATTAAAGGTTACTGTCTATTTTACAAAATTTCATCCCATAATTTTGTTTAAAGAAATATAAACATATTCATTATACACAATACGGTGGAAAAAACAATACAAATTTTCAAAATTTTGCTTAATTTTAATAAATTTAATTATGACAGATAGGATTTTAAAGAAAAAACCATTGAAACCTTGGGACTGCCCCTATTTGGTGTATTTCGGCAATCTGCTCTGGCAATCTACTACATGGCCGACTGACCTTTTTGTCGGCGGCGTGGGTAAATAACAGGGGAACCGTAGTTTTCTATTATGTGTCAAGGGTTGCACCTTGTGGTGGTTTGGAGGTAAGCCCTCTAAGAGGGGGCGTAGACAAAGTCTATACCCTGTACTTTATGGACACGCTCCAAGCCGATTGGTATCGGCTTTTTTAAATGTTAGTATTTTTATATATTTTACATAGCGTGGCTATGCAAAGTTAACCAATTCCAAAAAAATTGATTAACTTAGATTTAACATTTATTCACTTTTAGATTTAACATTGGAAAGATACAATGGAGTCGTTCAAAAGAGAATTTAAAATTGTTAAAATTGTAAAGGAGAATGTAAAATGAAAAAAATAGTGGGTATTATGGTGTCATGTTTGTTAGTATCTGCAATGTTCCTTGGCGGCTGTGGAAAAGCACAAGAAACAGATAGTCAAAGTGGGACCGACGAAAATGCAAAAGCAACTGAGTTTGACGCAGAAAAGGAAATAACGGTTGTTTCCCGTGAAGATGGTTCCGGTACAAGAGGTGCATTTATTGAATTATTTGGCATTGAGGAAAAGAACGAAAAAGGTGAAAAGATTGACTATACGACGGAAGATGCCAATATCACAAACAGTACATCTGTTATGATGACCACCGTTGCCGGAAATCCCTATGCCATTGGCTATATTTCCCTCGGCTCTCTGAATGATACCGTAAAAGCGGTACATATTGATGGGCAAGAACCAACCGTAGAAAACATTAAATCCGGCAGCTACAAAATCGCACGTCCATTTCAAATTGCAACAAAAGAGAATGTAAGTGAAATCGCTCAGGACTTTATTGCGTACATTATGAGCGCAGACGGTCAGGCGATTGTGGAAGAAAGCGGATATATTCCTGTATCAAAGGCAGAGGCTTATAGTGGAAGCAAGCCGGCTGGGGAAATTGTGATTGCAGGTTCCTCTTCTGTAACACCTGTTATGGAAAAATTAAAAGAAGGTTATATGCAGGTGAACCCTGATGCTGCCATTGAAATCCAGCAGAGTGACTCTACAACAGGTATGACAAGTACCATAGACGGCATTTGCGATATCGGTATGGCATCCAGAGATTTAAAGGACAGTGAAATAGAAAAAGGGTTAAAAGGTACTGTTATTGCCTTAGACGGCATCGCAGTTATTGTTCATAAAGAAAATACAACGGATGACTTGACAACAGAAAAGGTGAAAGATATCTTTACCGGAAAGAATGCGGTATGGTCTGAAGTAATAGGTAAATAATAGAAATTATGTAGAGAGGGGCTGCGGCAAAAAGCTGCGACTCCTCATAGGCTATGGAGTGAAAATATGAAAAAATATAAAGAACAGATTATGCAGGGTGTATTTTTGATTTGCGCCTGTGTGTCCATACTTGCTGTTGTATTAATCTGCCTGTTTCTTTTTGCAAACGGAATACCCGCCATGCACAAGATTGGTGTGTTTGACTTTTTTTTGGGCAGGACATGGAAGCCAACCAATAACCGCTTTGGCATATTCCCTATGATTGTAGGGAGTATTTATGTTACAGCGGGGGCTTGCTTCGTTGGTGTCCCCTTGGGGATTTTGAGTGCTGTTTTTCTGGCACGTTTTTGTCCTCCGAAGCTTTATAAGGGTATTAAGCCCGCTATTGATTTGCTGGCGGGTATCCCTTCTGTTATTTATGGATTTTTTGGGCTTGTGGTAATTGTTCCCTTTACCAGAACAGTTTTTGGCGGCAACGGAAGCAGTATACTGACAGCGTCTATCCTCCTTGGAATTATGATACTTCCGACCATTATCGGTGTCAGTGAATCTGCAATCCGTGCGGTTCCCAATAGTTATTATGAGGGTGCCCTAGCACTTGGTGCAAGCCACGAAAGAAGTGTATTTTTCGCTGTTCTCCCGGCGGCGAAATCGGGCATTCTTGCGGGAATCGTATTGGGTGTGGGGCGAGCTATCGGAGAAACCATGGCGGTCATCATGGTTGCAGGCAACCAAGCACGAATGCCTGCCGGTATCCTAAAAGGTGTCCGCACCCTTACAGCCAATATTGTGATTGAGATGGGCTACGCCGCTGATTTGCATAGGGAAGCGTTAATTGCTACGGCTGTTGTCCTGTTTGTTTTTATCCTGTTCATCAATCTATCTTTTTCGATGATCAAAAGGAGAGAAAAATAATATGAATCATGCATACAAATTTTATAAAAAAGAACCTCTTTCTTTGGTTTTATATCTGCTGGTTATTTTGTCAGCAAGCCTTACAGTAGGGGCTTTGTTGTTTTTGACAGGATATATATTGGTGAAGGGTGTGCCTTATCTTTCGACAGACCTTTTTTCTTTGAACTATACTTCGGAAAATGTTTCCTTATTTCCAGCCTTGGTTAATACATTGATTATGACATTCCTGTCCCTGTTGCTTGCGGCACCCCTAGGCATTTTTTCTGCTATCTATCTTGTGGAATATGCAAAACGGGGAAATCGGCTGGTTGGGCTTATCCGCCTTACTGCTGAAACCTTGTCGGGAATTCCTTCTATTGTCTATGGGCTGTTCGGGCTTTTGTTTTTTGTAACGGCTCTTGGTTGGGGATATTCCCTTTTGGCGGGTGCCTGTACTTTGGCGATTATGATATTACCTTTAATTCTGCGTACAACAGAAGAAGCGTTAAAAGCTGTTCCCGATGCCTATCGGGAAGGCAGCTTTGGACTTGGGGCAGGCAGGCTCCGTACTGTTTTTAGAATTGTTTTGCCCTCTGCCGTTCCCGGTATCTTGGCAGGTGTTATTTTGGGAGCAGGAAGGATTGTGGGGGAAACAGCGGCGTTGATTTATACAGCAGGAACGGTGGCACAGATACCCGACAATTTGCTTTCATCGGGTCGAACCCTTTCGGTGCATATGTATAACCTGTCAAGCGAAGGACTTTATGTGAATCAATCTTATGCAACGGCTGTAGTATTGCTTGTTATTGTATTAGGAATCAATGGACTATCTGCTTTTGCGGCAAAGAAAATAGGGAAAGGATAAAAAATGAATAAAAAAATGAATAAAATAACCGTAGAAAACTTAAACCTATATTATGGAGATTTTAAGGCTTTAAACAATATAAATATGGGAATTGACAGCAAAGAAATTACGGCATTTATCGGTCCTTCCGGCTGTGGCAAATCTACACTGCTGAAAACCATCAATCGCATGAATGATTTGGTGGAAGGGTGCAAGATAGAAGGGAAAGTACTGCTGAACGAGGAAAATATTTATGGGAATATGGATATTAACTGCTTGAGAAAGCGTGTGGGCATGGTGTTTCAAAAGCCAAACCCCTTCCCTATGAGCATATATGACAATATCGCCTTCGGCCCTCGTACCCATGGGGTTCGGTTTAAAGGGAAATTGGATGAAATCGTAGAAAAATCCTTGAAGGATGCTGCTATATGGGACGAAGTGAAGGACAGGCTGAAAAAGAATGCACTGGGGTTATCAGGTGGTCAGCAGCAGAGGCTGTGTATTGCGAGAGCATTGGCGGTCAATCCCGAAGTATTGCTCATGGATGAACCAACGTCTGCCCTTGATCCCATTTCCACTTCTAAAATTGAAGACCTTGCACTGGAGCTGAAAAGTAGGTACACTATCATTATGGTGACCCATAATATGCAGCAGGCCGCCCGTATATCGGATAAAACGGCCTTTTTTCTCATGGGAGAGGTGGTCGAATTTGGTAAAACGGTGGAACTGTTTTCTACACCAAGAGAAAAGAAAACAGAAGACTATATTACAGGGAGGTTTGGCTGATGCGAAATAGATTGGACGACCAACTGGAACGCTTAAATCATGAGCTTGTGGGGATGGGTGTTCTTTGCGAAAGTGCCATTGCCACAGCGGCAAAAGCACTGCTGGATGGGGATATGTCCCTTGCCCGTGAAGCCATTGCAATGGAGAAGGACATTGACCAAAAGGAGCGGGAAATCGAAAATCTCTGCCTGAAGCTTTTGTTACAGCAACAGCCTGTTGCTAAGGACTTGCGCCTTATTTCAGCAGCGTTGAAAATGATTACAGATATGGAGCGTATCGGCGACCAAGCGGCAGATATTGCAGAAATTGTTATGATGGCAAATATTACGGTTCCCAATCATTTTCTTCATATCGGGGAGATGTCCAAAGCAACCATTCGTATGGTGACAGAAAGTATTGATGCTTTTGTACAGCGTAATGTACAGCTTGCAAGGGATGTCATAGACTATGATGACGTGGTGGACGGTTATTTTGCAACACTGAAATTGGAATTGATTGAACTCATTGGTAAGGATACAAAAAACGGAGAGTATGCTCTGGATATTTTGATGATTGCAAAATATTTTGAAAGAATCGGTGACCATGCGACCAATATTGCTGAATGGGTGGAATTTTCTATCACAGGAAGGCGAGAAAAGGAAGGGACGCTATGATTTATTGTGTTGAAGATGATGACAGTATCAGAGAGTTGGTGGTATATACGCTGCAAAATACAGGCTTTCAGGCAATGGGGCTTGGCAGCGGTGAAGAACTGAAAAAAGCATTGAGCCATACAAAGCCGGAGCTTATACTCCTTGATATTATGCTTCCTGTTGAGGACGGGATTTCTATTTTAAAGCAACTAAAAAGCGAAGCAGATACAAAGGATATTCCTGTCATTATGCTCACTGCAAAATCGGCGGAATATGATAAAGTCATTGGTCTTGATAACGGTGCAGATGATTATATGACAAAACCCTTTGGCATGATGGAGCTAATCTCCCGCATCAAGGCGGTGCTTCGTCGTGCTGCACCAAAGGAAGAAGAGGCAGATTTGGTGGCGGGCGGTGTGGCATTAAACACCAAAAAGCACTGTGTTTTTGTGAATGGACAGGAAGTCATTTTGACGTTAAAAGAATTTGACCTTCTTAGAACCCTTATGGAGAACGCAGGGGTTGTTATGACAAGGGATACCTTGCTGGAAAAGATATGGGGCTACCATTTTGAGGGGGAAACGAGAACGGTAGATGTACATATCCGTACTTTACGCCAAAAACTTGGGGCTGGGGCTAATATTATAGAAACGATTCGGGGAGTGGGGTATAAAATAGGAGGTGCAAGATGAAGCAAAAAATTTTTAGGAATCTTTTTGCAATTTCCGCACTGACTATTTTTATCACTTTTTTGCTGATATTTGGTGTGATGTATCATCAGCTTTATGAGGATAGGAAGGGCGAGATAAAAAAAGAAGCAAATTATATTGCCATAGGCATGAATATGGGCGGAAGTACTTTTTTGGAGTCTGTGGACAAAATCAAGCCGAATCTTCGAATTACGCTGATAGACCCGAAAGGTACTGTGGAGTACGATAATAGGGAAGCGGCAGAAAAAATGGAAAATCACGGAGCACGTACAGAGGTACAACAGGCAATGGCAGTGGGGTACGGCGAAGCGGTGCGCAGGTCCCAAACAATGGCAAAGCAAACCTTTTATTATGCGGTGCGATTGGATAGCGGCAGTATCATTCGAGTGGCAATTACGACGGACAGCATACTTTTAACCTTGCTGGGACTGACTCCTTATATGATTGTTATTGTTATTATTATTATTGCCGCAGCCCTTGTTATTGCAAAAAAACAGACGAAAAAAATCATTGACCCGATTAACAATATCAATTTGGAAACGCCCCTATTAAATAATGTGTATGGAGAGTTTTCACCACTGCTTCGGAAAATAGAGGCGCAAAACAAACAAATAGAAGGACAAATGGAGCAAATGAAAAAGCAACAGCGAGAGTTTTCGTTTATTACGGAAAATATGAATGAGGGCTTGTTGGTGTTGGATGCAAAAGGGAATATCCTTTCCATCAATCAAAGTGCCTGCGATGTTTTTGGTAATAAGGCGTGTCAGGGAAGCTATTTTTTAGAACTCAACAGAAGCTGGGAGTTTAAAAATGCAGCAGAAAAAGGGCTTTCGGGAATGGCGGCAGAAGAAAAATTTAAAAGGAACGGGCGCTGTTATCAGTTGATGGCAACACCAATCAAAGAGGGGGAAGATGTGCGAGGCATTGTACTACTCGTTCTGGATATTACCGAAAAAGAGGAAGGGGAACGATTACGGCAGGAGTTTTCTGCCAATGTATCCCATGAACTCAAAACCCCTCTTACCTCCATTTCAGGCTATGCGGAAATTATACAAAAAGGGATTGCAAAAAAAGAGGATATTCCCCGTTTTGCCGCCCATATTTATAAGGAAACAGCGCGGTTGATTACATTAGTGGAGGATATTATAGAGCTTTCCAGACTGGATGAGAAAAACATAGGCTTACCATGGGAGGATGTGGATTTATATGAACTCTGCCGCGAGAGCATAACAAGGCTTCGTCCTGTTGGGGAGAAGGCTGAGGTCAACGTCTTTTTGGAGGGCGAAAGGGCAGTAGTCAAGGGCGTAAAACCAATTCTTTCTGAGATGATAGGGAATCTCTGTGATAATGCCATTAAATACAACCATGCCGGCGGAAAGGTTTTTGTCCAAGTTTCTAATACGGAAGAAGGGGCAAGAGTTGTGGTGTCTGACACAGGCATCGGTATCCCTGTGGCCCATCAAAGCCGTATTTTTGAACGGTTTTATCGTGTGGATAAAAGCCATTCCAAGGAAACGGGCGGTACCGGGCTGGGGCTTTCCATTGTAAAATATGCTGCGAAATATCATGATGCAAAAATTGGATTGGAAAGTGCAGAAGGCAAAGGAACGAAATTTACCATTGTGTTTACAAGAGTTGATTAGATACTGTCAAAAATCATATAAAACCGTGGGCTTTCCTCACACAAAGCTTCTTCTTTTTTCAGGAACTTGTTTTGCAAATCTGCCCTATGGGCATCTAACCTTCTTGTCGGTACCCTATAAAAAAGGCGGGCAAAAGCTTTTGATAGAGAAATCAGATACGCCTGAAATCTTAAGGAAAACGTAGTTTGACCTTATGGGTCGAGGGGAAAATCCTTTTTTATGCAAAACGCCCCCGTCTTTGTAAACGTCAAAGCATAATGAGGGCTTGGAAATTGCAAAAAAGTTTGGAACCCGTTAGATTGCTGTACCATCTTTAAAATGCATGGTTTCAATGTTTTTCGCTTGTACGGCTTTAGCGGATATGATACAATAAATAAAAGGGTTTTAAAGGGGTGATACTTTGCAGAATCTTAAAATAGGGGAAAAAATTAAAGCGCTCCGAAAACTAAAAGGATTGAGTATTTTGCAGTTGTCGGAAATTTCTGATGTTAGTACGGGTATGATTAGCCAGGTTGAAAGGAACCTTGTCGTGCCTACTGTGGTTAGCCTTTGGCATATTGCCCAGGCGCTGGATACAAATATCAGTTATTTTTTTGATGACGAAAAAAAGAGCGACCGTTTTATTATGCGAAAAAATGACCATAAAATTATTATTATGAATAAAGGAAACGGCATCTACCAGATGCTTTCACCGGATGGCAAGGATCATATGATTGATTTTGTCAAAATCACATTAAAAGGCGGGCAGGCCTATGAGAACGAAAGTCTTACCCATGAAGGCGAAGAATGTGGCTATGTCCTTTCCGGCACCTTAACAGTTCAGTTGAACGGAAAAAATTATGAGCTTTATGAAGGAGACAGTATTTATTTCAACAGCAATCTTTCCCATAGATATTTAAACCTTGGGGAAGAGGACTGCGTATCGATTTGGTCTATGACGCCACGTTTCTTTTGATGGTGTAAAAATTATTTTTTATCGTTGCATTAAAAAGGAAGAAGGTTTTTGGTATCTTTACCAATGGGTATATCAAAAAATGTGAATAAAAAAACTGCTTTTCGAGAGAATTCCTCGAAAAGCAGTTTTTTTATTGTAGTGCCTCGTTTCAGCCTAAAACATTCTGAATCAGTCGATGAAGGTTCTCATAAGAGATTGCCTTGATTTCTGCATCACTGAATCCCGCTTTTTTCATTTTTGCAAGCAGATTTGGCACCTTGGAGCAGTCCTCCAATCCTAAGGTAAAGGAGGTGTCCTGTTCGCTGTAAGAACGCATAGACTCTACAGACATAAACTCAAAAAAGTCAAAGCCAAAGCCAATATGTTCTACACCGATTTTTTCTGCAATGTAAACGATATGCTTTACAAGGTTGTCCACTGTTTGTTCAGCTGGTACTTGGCTTACAAATTTATTGAAGGAATTGATTCCGACCACACCATTCAAATCACGAATCGTAAGCAGTTGGTCATCCGTTAGATTACGAGCAGCCGCACTCAAGGCTCTGGCGTTGGAATGGGATGCAATAATAGGTCCTTGGGCTAAATCGGCAATATCCCAAAAGGACTTATCGTTTAAATGTGATACATCCAAAATCATATGTTTCTCTATGATTTTTTTTGCAGCCTTCTTGCCGAGGGCAGTTAATCCACGGTTTGGGTTACCTTGTGCACCTGTTGCCAAGGCATTTTCTTCATTCCATGTCAGCATAGCGTGTCTTGCACCAAAATCATAATAAGTATCAATGAGGTCAAGGTTTTCTCCGATGCTGCTCAGCCCTTCCAGACCGATGAAGATATAAAATTTGCCCGCTTTTTTTGCCGCCTGCATTTCTTCATAATTTTTTACGATGGCAATATCATCACAGACGGCAGTTTCTGCTTTGATAGCCTTCATAATTTGTTTTGTTCTTTCGGAAGGTGTTTTGTCATAAGGCGGATCAGCCCATATTACAAAAATACTACCTTCAATTTGTCCTTTTTTTAATCTCGGCAGATGATATTTTCGCAGGATATCCGTTTCTCCATTTAAAGAACGAATCGTTACATCTGCCCAGATGTCAGAATGTCCATCAAAAACCATATTGTTATCCTTCTCTCTGTTTTACTTAAAATATTACATTAAAATATTTCCGACAAAAATTCCAAAATAAGTTCCGATTACATAGCCCAAGGTACCTACCAGCATAATAGGACCCACCAGCTTTACCCAGCCCTTGGAAATTGCCATAGCAACGGCAGTTGTTGGGCCACCAATATTTGCGTTGGAGGCTAAAATGATATCCTCCAAATTGAACTTGAATATTTTTCCGAATACAAAGGAAAAAAGCATATTGATGATTACCATGATGACACAGAATAACAGAAGCAAAGGTGAATTCTTTAATATCATCATAATTGATGCCGGCACGCCGATGACAAAGAAGAACAGGTAAATGAGGAATGTTCCGATTTCCTGTGTACCTTTAATTTCAGAAAAGGTATTGGGTGCAAAGGTTGCGGCACACATAGAAAAGGTTGTAATGAGAAGATATTTATTTCCAAGCAAAGCATTAATCATATTCAGCAACACGTTGGATTTTGGAATAATGCTGCCTAAAAAGGTTGCAATGGTATCAGAAAGAGCTACGATGATAAAGCTGGTTGCAACGGCAAAGGCAATATCCTTAAGAGAAATTTCTTTTCTCCCCCAATAAGCTGAGGCAGCGTTTTCGCCATTTGCTGTGCTTGCTAAGCTTTCCACTTCGTCCAGATGGGGATGATTGAAATTTTTTCTGAAAAATCCGATGGATGGAATGGAAATCAGTACAAAGAAATAGAGTGTCATCAACAAGTTATCTGCAACAGTGGTTGCTGAAACCATTTCACCGGGGATATTAAAAGACCCTGCCAGTGCTGCAAAGTTTACACCGCCGCCGATGTAAGAACCTGTCATCATACCAGCGATTCCGGCAAGCCCCGGAATGTAGTTTCTCAGCGCATAGAAAGCAACGACAGCTCCACAGGCTGTTCCCACAGACCCGATGAGGAAAAGAATAAGGATTCTTCCGCTTTCTTTCCAAATCTTTTTGATATTACATTGCATCAGCAACAATGGAATGGCCAAAGGTACGACATATCCCCAGACAACATCGTATACCGGTGCTTCTGTAGGGATGATGTTAAGATTGGTCAAAGCCAATGCGCCAATTAAAGCAACAATGGCACCTGACATTTTTGCCGCCCATGTGTACTTCTGTTCCAGATAGATACTGAGCGCTACCCAGCCGGAGATGATTGCCCACAATACCCAAGTGTTGTCGGCAGTGATTAAAGTGTTATGCATTTTCTCGACCTCCTTAAAAAGATGTAAGATATAAAACAATCGCTTCCCATCAATAAATTGATGAGTTGTTCAAGTTCATTATAAAAAAAATATCGATAAATGTCAATTAAATTATGAATAAATTTTCAATATATTGAAATAAAAAAAGGCAATATTGGGGGTATTGCACATTTTAGCGTTACTTTCTATAAGTTTTTCGTGAGAATACTTCAATAGTTGGTTTTTTGGCGGGGAAACTCGATTGGAGAAGTTTGTATAGTATGCATGAAAGAGCTGGTTATTATACTGATTTTTTGACAAAATAAAAAACGCAGCAAAGCTGCGTTTTAGGTGTCAATAAAGCCTATACCCCTCTTTTTTGTAGGGCGTCGCCAAGAAGGCCTGACATCCATAGGGCGGATTTGCGTAGCAAATCACTGAAAAAAGAGAGTGAATATGGGAAAAGCTATGGTTTTGTATGTTTTTGACAGTCTGAAACGCAGCAAAGCTGTGTTTTTATGTATACGATCCTATTATTTTATTATCTGATATGTTTTTTCAGAATAGCACCAAGACGTTTAACGCCTTCGACGATTTTGTCGTCAGACATACAGGAATAGTTCATTCTGAATGTGTTTTCGTTTCCACCGTTAGGGAAGAAGGAACCACCCGGTACATAAGCTACGTTATTTTTGATACAATCCATGGCGATTTCTCGTGCATTCATGTATTCAGGAAGAACAACCCATGTGAAAAGGCCACCTTCCGGATGGGTATAGGTAACACAATCAGGGAATTCTTTTGCCATAGTATCTAACATAACGTCACGTCTGTGGCCATATACTTCTTTGATTTTTGCAACGTGTTCATCTAAGCTGAATAAATCCATAAATTTATCAATTTCTAGCTGGGAAACGCTGGAGGGCTGTAAGTCAGAACCCTGTTTGATGAAGTTATATTTTTCAAGAATTGCAGAATCTGCACAAACCCAACCGATTCTATAACCAGGAGCGAGAATTTTTGAGAAGGTGCCAAGGAAGATAACCAGACCTTTTGTGTCCAAGGATTTCAAGGAAGGCATATTTTTCCCTTCAAATCTTAACTCTCCATAAGGGTTATCCTCAATAACGGGAATCTCATATTTATTGATGATTTCCATGAATTTTTGGCGTCTTTCCAGTGTCCATGTTCTACCGGATGGATTTTGGAAATCAGGAATTACATAAATCATTTTTACGTTTTCTGTTGTCTTTAGGATTTTTTCCAGTTCCTCCATAATCATACCGTTGGCATCCGTAGGAACTTCCATGAATTTAGGAGCGTTTGCTCTGAACGCATTGATTGCACCCAAGTAAGAAGGGCTTTCCATCAATACAACGTCACCCTCGTTGAGGAATACCCGACCGGAAAAATCAAGACCCTGCTGAGAACCGCTTGTAATCAGAATATTTTCTGGTTTTGTGTCGATATTATTTTTTGCTTTCATTCTTTCAGCGATTTTTTTTCTGAGAGAAAGGAAGCCTTCTGTTGTGGAGTACTGCATAGCAAGCTGACCGGATTCTTCCAAAACTGCTACCGCGGCTTTTTTCATTCCTTCAACAGGAAATAATTCAGGTGCCGGCAAACCGCCTGCGAAAGAAATAACTTCCGGCTGCTGTGTTAATTTTAACAATTCTCTAATCTCGGAACCTTTGATACCATCCATTCTTCTTGCAAATTTTACGCTCATTTGTTTTCCTCCTTTATTTTTAACACTTTGCTACATTTATAAAGAACAGACGCTTTGGGTGTATAACCGCGGCGCTGAACATTCCTTGTAAAAAACTTCCTTAACACTATTTAACCACATAAATTGCACAAAGTCAAACCGTTTCTTTCATGATTTATCAGCAATTTTAGTTAGGAAGTGAGAAAAATAACCGATTTTTCTGAAGGAGCAGGTCAAAAGGATTTTTTTAAAGGAAAACAGCGTAGAAAAGGGCTTTTGGAAAGCCATATAAAACGTGCGTTTCTGTTTTGCTTCTTTTAAAATAAGAAACACCAATAAAATAAAATTTTTAAAATTTTAAGGCTTTTTCTATAAGTTTTTTATAAAAATAAGGGGGGAAAACCCTGAAACTACAAAGAAGCAGCTGGTTTGATAGAAAAATGACCTTCTTTTGTTTTGTATTGGGAAACGAAAAGAATGACTGATAAAAATGTTACAAGAAAGGGGAAAATATGTTTGTCTTACAATGGTGTGAAAATCAAGGCTAAAATCTCTATATTTTACGAGAATATAGCAAAAACCCACAAAAAAGCAAGGAAGACAACGGAGAAGAGGACTACACTTTTTTATCGGGATGGAAAACAGAAAAAAAGTTTAATAAATGAAATATTTTGTTTATTTATGATTGAATTTTTAAGGAAAAGTAGTATAATGATAGGAGCTTAAAGGTGTAGAACAAAACTGCTTAAAGCTTCTAGGTACTGCCCGCACTTACCGTTTTTTTGAGAATAAGAGGGTAGAGTTTGATGCTTTGTCTGCACTAGGTTTCATAATAATCGAAAGGTTTAGGGGCTGTTTGAAAAAGAAATCTCCTTGGCTATTTCTGCTGTAAAAGGGTTCTGCTGTGTTAAAAATCCTCGAAATAACTCCGTTATTTCTACGGTTTTGCCTTGCAGTACCTCTTTTTTAGCGAAGTTTCCGGCGGGGGTTTTTCAAACACGCCTTAGTATTTCTAAAAGGAGAACCCAATGGATATAGGTCATAAAATCAAACAACTGCGTATTCAAAAGGGTCTGACCTTGGAGGAACTGGCTTCCCGCAGTGAGCTGACAAAGGGCTTTTTGTCCCAGACGGAGCGTAATCTGACTTCTCCTTCTATTGCCACATTGAACGATATTGTAGAGGCATTGGGAAGCACGCTGTCGGATTTTTTTAAGGAAGAAAAAGAAGAAAAATTTGTGTTTCAAAAAAGGGATTTTTTTGTGGATGAAAAAGAAGAGTATACTGTAAACTGGATTGTTCCCAATACACAGAAAAATGCCATGGAGCCTATTTTGATGGAGCTTTTTGAAGGCGGCAGTTCTTTTGAGGTAAACCCCCATAGCGGTGAGGAATTCGGGTATGTCATGGAGGGCTGTGTTACTTTGGTCTGGGGTGAGGAGAATTATGTGGTGCATAAAGGAGAAACTTTTTATCTGGAAGGCAAGAATTTTCATTATTTAAAAAACGAAAAGAAAAAAATTGCAAAGGTATTATGGATTTCTACGCCGCCGTTATTTTAGGAGGGGAAAATGCGAAAATTAATTCGGTTTAAAAATATTGTAAAAGAGTTTGACGGGCAGCTGGTGTTAAAAGGAATTAATTTAGATATTTATGAAAATGAATTCGTAACGCTGCTGGGACCCAGCGGCTGTGGCAAAACCACATTGCTCCGTATTTTGGGGGGATTTTTGACCCAAAATGAAGGACAAGTGATTTTTGATAATGAGGAAATCAGCAATGTGCCGCCTTATAAAAGAGAGATTAACACCGTATTTCAGAAATATGCCCTGTTTCCTCATATGAATGTGTATGACAATGTGGCGTTTGGGCTGAAAATCAAAAAAGAACCGAAAGACATCATCGAGCAAAAAGTCAAACGTATGCTGAAGCTGGTGGGCCTTGAGGATTACGGCAAACGTAGTGTAACGGAAATGAGCGGCGGTCAGCAGCAGCGTGTGGCTATCGCCAGAGCTTTGGTCAACGAGCCCATGGTACTGCTGTTGGACGAACCTTTGGGTGCGTTGGATTTAAAACTGAGAAAAGAGATGCAGCACGAGCTGAAAAAAATACAGCAGGAGGTAGGCATTACTTTCATCTATGTTACCCATGACCAGGAGGAAGCTCTGACTATGTCTGACAAGATTGTGGTTATGAAAGACGGAGAGATTCAGCAAATCGGTACGCCCATGGATATTTACAATGAGCCTGTTAATGAGTTTGTTGCAAAATTCATTGGGGAAAGCAATATCATAGACGGCGTTATGCTGAAGGATTATCTGGTTATGTTTGAAGACAAGAAATTTGAATGTGTAGACCTGGGATTTGATGAAAATGAAAAAATCGATGTTGTTATCCGCCCAGAGGATTTGGATATTGTGGAAAAGGACAAGGGCAAGCTGAAAGGGGTTGTAAAATCCGTACTGTTTAAGGGTGTTCACTATGAAACCATTGTGGAAACAAAGGTAGGCACGAGCATTACGGTAAAAATGCAGGTTTCTGACGAAAAACCAGTGTTCAATGAAGCGGCTAATGAAAAAATGAGTGCCAATGATTTTTATCTGGATATCAGCGACGTAGAAGAACTGACGGAAGCTACGATTATTGCCCGTGCCGATGCCCAAGCCTGGGAGCCAACTACGGAGGAACTTATTTCTATCAATAAAATTGTCTATGAAATCAAGCCCCAAAAAGGAACCTATCCTGTTTCTTTTGTAACGTCGGCAGGCACCAGCGTAACGGTAAATATGATTGTAAAAGATGAAAACCGTGTGGCAAACAAAGAGTATCAAGAAGAAATTTTTGCCATGAATTTCTACAAAACCGTTGATGAAATCAAAGAAAGTATTGCGCTGGAAACAGATTTGAAAACATGGGCCAATGCTTCTGCATGGAGCCTTGAGGACGACAGCCCTGTTGAAATAACAGATATCAAATATGATTTTGATTCGGAACATATCGTGCCCGGTGTCTATGATGTCACCTTTGCCACAGAAGGTCATGAATATATGGTGGATACAACGGATAAATTCCAAGTGGATGACGAAGTCGGGCTTATGTTTTATCCCGAAGATATCCATATTATGTCTAAAAAAGGGAGTTATTGAGTATGAAGCAGTTTCGTAGTATGGCATATCCTTATATGCTGTGGATTTCTGTAATGATTGTTGTGCCTATGTTGCTGATTCTGATGTATGCCTTTACGGCAAAGGGAAACGATGTGGCGACCATACGCTTTACCTTGGAAAATTTTGCTCGTTTTTTCAGCGACAGGATTTTTATTGACGTACTGAAACGCTCTTTATTCATCGCTTTGGTTACGACGGTGCTTTGTATTCTTCTGGGCTATCCTGCCGCCTATGTCATTGCGAATTCGGCGGAAAAAAACAAGGTGCTTCTGATTTTGCTGATTACACTGCCCACATGGATTAATATGTTAGTGCGTACTTATGCGTGGATGGGGATTTTGCAGGACGACGGTATTATTAATATGACATTGGAGTTTTTTCATTTGCATCCTATGAAAATGCTCCATACGGATTTTGCGGTTATACTGGGTATGGTTTATAATTTTGTTCCTTTTATGATATTGCAGATTTATACATCCTTGACAAAAATGGATAAAAGCTTTTTGGAGGCCGCCAGTGATTTGGGGGCGAACAAGATACAGTCTTTTCTGCGGATTACCCTGCCTTTGTCCCTGCCCGGTGTGATTAGCGGTATCACTTTGGTATTTCTGCCCGCAGTATCCAGCTTCTTTATTCCAAAGCTTTTGGGCGGCGGACAATATGTGCTGATTGGTAATGTGATTGAGTCCCAATTCTTGACATCGGGCAACTGGAACTTCGGCAGTGCCATCTCTCTGATTATGACTATCGTTATCATGATTTCCATGTTTGTGACAAGAAAAGTGGATACGGACCTTAGTGCAGAAGGAAGGAGGAAGTTCAGTTGAAAAAAGCAAAGGGAATTTATTCCAAACTCTATTTGATTTTGCTGATGGTGTTTTTCTATCTTCCTATACTATATACGGTGGTGTTCTCCTTTAATTCATCCCGCTCACTCACCCATTTCAACGGTTTTTCCTTGAGATGGTATGAAAAAATGTTCCATAACTCCACCATGATGAGCTCTATTTTTTATACCATAGCCATTGCGGTTTTTGCCACACTGATTTCTACCATAGTGGGAACCATTACAGCCATTGGGCTTTCTAAATCCAAGGGGCTTGTAAAAAGTGTGGTGGGACAGATTAACGACTTGCCGATTATGAATCCGGAGATTGTAACGGCGATTGGGCTATTGATGTTTTTCAGTGCATTGGGTGTCAAGAAAGGTTTTGTCAGCCTCCTTCTTGCTCATATTATGTTTTGTATTCCCTATGTTATACTGAGCGTGTCACCAAAGCTACGGTCTTTGGACCCCAATCTGGCAGACGCAGCTCTGGATTTAGGCGCGACACCTTGGCAGGCACTGACAAAGGTTATCGTACCCCAGATTAAACCCGGTATTATTTCCGGTGCATTAATTGCCTTTACCATGTCCTTTGATGATTTTATCATTTCTTATTTCGTTACGGGAAATGGCATAAATAATATTTCTATACTGGTTTACACCATGTCGAAACGGGTAAACCCATCTATCAACGCATTGTCAACCATCATTATTGTGATTATTACCATGGTTCTTATTTTGGTCAATGTCATACCTATTATCAAGGAGAAAAAGGAGAGGAAAGCTGTATGAAAAAATTGATTGCATTGATTCTTGGTTCTTTATTTGTATTCACCGGCTGTGGAGGTGGGACAAATACAGCGGACGCTGTGGAAAAGTATGGCTCCGATACCCTAAAGCTATATAATTGGGGAGAGTATATGGGGGAAAACCTCATTAGCGATTTTGAAAAAGAATTTGGTGTAAAAGTGATTGTGGAGTATTTTGATTCTAACGAAATGATGTATACAAAATTGCAGTCCGGCGATT
Source organism: uncultured Candidatus Epulonipiscium sp. (assembly GCA_964497675.1). Taxonomy (GTDB): domain Bacteria; phylum Bacillota; class Clostridia; order Lachnospirales; family Anaerotignaceae; genus CAZCDP01. The sequence continues at coordinate 17,828 of CAZCDP010000002.1, read as the reverse complement.
CTTACGATGTTTTGGTACCTTCCGATTATATGATTGAACGTTTGATTGCAGACAATAGCCTTATGAAGTTGGACAAAGCTCTGATTCCCAACCTGTCCAATCTGACAGAGGGCGTAAAAAACCTTCCTTATGATAAGGACAATACCTATTCTGTACCTTATTTCTGGGGCTCCGTAGGCATTGTTTATAATCATAACAATGTGCCAAAGGAAGTTGTGGAGGCAGAGGGTTTTAATGTCTTGAAAGATACGAATTATAAAGGCAAATTGTATATGTATGATTCTGAACGGGACTCCTTTATGGCGGCGTTTAAGGCATTGGGGTATTCTATGAATACAGAGGACGAAGGGCAGATTATGGAAGCCTATGAATGGCTGAAGGAACTGAACAATACCATGGAGCCAACTTACGTGACAGATGAGGTTATTGACGGCATGATTAACGGCACAAAGGATATGGCCGTGGTTTATAGCGGGGATGCGGCAACGATTTTAGCAGAAAATGAAGATATGAGTTTTTATATGCCGAAGGAAGGCACAAATATCTGGAGTGACTGCATGGTGATTCCTGCCAATGCGGAAAATCCGAAGCTGGCCCATGAATTTATCAATTATGTACTGACTTATGACGCATCTTATGGCAACTCTGAAACGGTAGGATATGCTTCTTCCAATCAAGAGGTGTTGGACGAGATGACAGGTGAAGGCGGTTTGTTTGAGAAAAACGAAGCTTATTTGCCACGTACAGGCTATGAAAAGGATGAGGTTTTTGAGGATAATGAAGTATTGAAACAAAAGCTGTCTGAACTTTGGATTAAAGTAAAAGCGGCAAAATAAAAAAAACGGACATTTAAAGACGCCCCATTCCACTGTGTTACAGGTGGAATGGGGCGTTACATTTGAAGGCAAGCCCTAAGTTCAGCCAATTATTTGGAGAGGGTTTAGGAACGAAGCGTCCCAAGGGGAATTTCATTTTGCAACAAAAGAAAAATGCTGGTTTCTAGGGGCATAGCCCTTGCATGAAGAAATCAGCATTTTAACAAATAGTACTTACTTTTTAAAGTAAGGGTATGCAGACTTTGTCTGCATACCAAGGAAAACGTAGTTTTCCGTTAGGGGGTGAGGGTTGCACCCTCATGTGGTTTGGAGGGGAAACCTCCAAAGGGTGTAGGTTTTTTTAAATGGTTATAGTGTATCCAACGAAGCGTTTTTTTTGTAAGGTTGTTTTGGTTCTAGGCAGAGTTTATTCTTCTTTCGGCATGGCATATTTAGTCGCCAGAGCGGCACAGTGACCGATGATTTGCTGGCAGCTTTTCTTTCGTGCCTTACATTCAAAATCACCATGGGGGGCGGAAAGCTCCCGACAGATTGTGGTACCGTAGGTATCCTCTACTTCGTGAATCATTTCTGCGAAGGGTTTATAAACCTGTGTCAATTCTTTGGCACGCTCGCCTGCCGTTTCTTTTTCAAAAGGATTTTTTCTGCCATTTACAACACCCAGAGCCATGACTGCACCTGAAATAGCACCACAAATATTTCTAGTCCTGCCGATACCTCCGCCAAAGCCCGAAGCCAGAGCCATGATTTCATCAGGCAGCGGGGTTTCGTGCATATCCAAAAAGGTACGCAGTACACATTCAGAACAATTTAAACCCTCTCTGAAGTAATTTTTGGCTATATTTTCGGCTTCTGTCATGAGTTCTTCTTTTGTTTTTTTAGGGGCATCTTCCATATCGTTTCCTCCTTATTTCTTAAATAGAACATCTGATTTTTGATTCATGTATTGTTATCCTAAGGTCTTTCAGCAGTTTTGTCAATGAATGCGCAATAAAATATAAAATTTTTTATATAGAAAGGAGCAGTATCATATTTGCTAATATCCTGATTGTTTGCTCTTTCTTTTTAGGCATAAAATTTCGCATAGAAAATGTTTATTTTAAACTTGATTTGTGATAATATTAAAAGGTATGTTTTGTTCCCGGTTGACGGCGAAACGAATAAAATGAAAAAAGCAATGCTTTTTGAACAGAATAAAGAGAGAGTTTATACAATATTTGATGGGGTGAAAAAATGCAGACAAAATATATTTTTGTAACAGGCGGTGTTGTTTCCGGTTTAGGAAAGGGAATCACAGCCGCATCATTGGGCAGGCTTTTAAAAGCCAGAGGATATAAGGTGACCATCCAGAAGTTTGACCCGTATATCAATCTTGACCCGGGTACCATGAGCCCATATCAGCATGGCGAGGTTTTTGTGACGGAGGACGGAGCCGAAACAGACCTTGACCTAGGGCATTATGAGCGGTTTATCGACGAAAATTTATCGGTTAATAGTAATATTACCACAGGCAAGGTGTACTGGTCTGTTTTGAACAAGGAACGGAAGGGAGAATATCTTGGCGCAACGGTGCAGGTTATTCCTCATATTACAAACGAGATTAAAAGCAGAGTTTACAGAGAAGGAAAATCCTCTCAGTCTGACGTCGTAATCACAGAGATTGGCGGTACGGTAGGCGATATCGAAAGCACTCCGTTTTTAGAGGCGATCCGTCAGGTAGGACGTGAAATCGGTAAAGAAAATTGTTTGTATATCCATGTTACACTCATTCCATACCTTTCTAAAAGTGGAGAAATGAAAACAAAACCCACACAGCATTCCGTAAAGGAACTGCTTTCCATCGGAATCCAGCCTGATATAATCGTTTGCAGAACGGAACACGAGCTTATCCAAGATATGAAGGACAAGCTGGCGTTGTTTTGTAATGTGGATGAGGACTGTATCATTCAAAATCTGGATGCGGAAAGTCTTTATGAAGTACCTCTTATGCTGGAAAATGAGGGGCTTGCCAAGGTAGCTTGTAAAAAGCTGGGGATGGAAGACAGAACTCCTGATATGACAGAATGGCTGGAAATGTTGAGGAGAGAACGTCGTATGGAAAAGCAAGTGAATATTGCCTTGGTAGGAAAATATGTAGAGCTTCATGACGCTTATCTTTCGATTGTAGAATCCCTGCATCATGGTGGTATTTTCAACGGTGCTGATGTCAATATTCAGTGGATTAATGCAGAGGAATTGACGACGGAGAATGTGGCTGAAGTCTTAAAGGACAGCAACGGTATTCTGGTACCCGGCGGCTTTGGGGATAGAGGCTTGGAAGGGAAAATCACATCTATCCAGTATGCCAGAGAAAATAACGTACCATTTTTGGGTATTTGCCTTGGAATGCAATGTGCTGTTATTGAGTTTGCCAGAAATGTGCTGGGATGGAAGGATGCCTTTACCTCGGAAGTGAAAGCGGATACGGAACACCCCGTTATCGACTTGATGCCGGAACAGCAGGATGTGGATAATATGGGCGGCACCATGCGTTTGGGAGCTTATCCTTGTAAGCTGAAGAAGGATTCCTTTGCTTACAATTCTTATAATGCGGATTTGATTTATGAACGCCATCGCCATCGTTATGAATTCAATAACGAATACAGAAATGAGATGACTGCCGCAGGTTTGCAGCTTACCGGGCTTTCTCCTGATGACAGACTGGTGGAGATTGTGGAGATTCCAAAGAACGACTGGTTTGTGGGTGTGCAGTTCCATCCCGAATTTAAGTCCAGACCAAATCGTCCCCATCCGCTATTCCGTGATTTTGTAGGTGCGGCGTTACAGAATAAAGAAAAATAAAAATATAAAGAAAACGCCCTGTGGCTTGTGAATTGCACCCCTTTAGTTAGACAGTATGATATACTGAAAATAACTAAGGGGGTGTTTTTAGTGGGTAGACAAAGTCAAAACCCTCTTGCTTTTCTACACTACGGGCGAGATGAATCCACCCTGCGTGATTTCAGTTGGGGACATTTCGTTCCCAAACCCTCTGCGAATAATTGGCTAAATTGAGGGTTTGTCTTTAAGCTGATTTGAGGCAAAGCCTCAAGAGCTTTTTATAAGAATGATAGGAGTAATACTTGGAAAAATTAAAAAATAAGAAACAAAAGAACGAAAATCTCGTATCGTATTACAGAGGACTTCACCAAGATGAGAAGGAGAAACTTTTGTAAAAACAGAAAAAGCCTACAGAATAAGGGGATTTTTGGTATGTATTTTAGTTCTTTTTTTAGTACAAAAATAAACATAAGGCTCCGCTTTTAAAAATATAAGACCGAGTTTTCGTTGAGATACCAAGGTTTTAGCTTTATTTAAAGACTTTGGGGTTCATGATTTTGTAAGAAATTCTTTGCCCTAAATTTATGACTTTTTCATAAAATTGTGTTATGGTATAGATAAAGGTAGTGTCAGGCTGCATAAAGGAGGGATTCTGTTGATAAGAGAAATTGATACGGCTGATTTTGATTTCAAAGAAAAAGTATTGGTATGTATTACGGCACAGAGCAATTCCAGAAGGCTTATTGATGCAGGGGCAGAGGTGGCTTCCCAGTGTAGTGGGGAATTACATATCCTCCATGTGCAAAAAGGTGACAATGTATTTAATAACAATGAAACATTGCATCTGTTGCAGCAGTTATTTGTATATGGCAGTGAGAAGGGCGGTATGATTCACGCCTTTTGCGAAGAAGATATTGCAGGCAGTATTGCTCATTTTGTGGAGGAAGAAAAAATCACTAAACTGGTTTTGGGCGAATTGCCAGAGTCTATGCGCAAGCAATTAGAAAAGAGCCGAAGGGAAAATCAGTTCCAGAAGATATTGGATCGTTTGCCTGAAAATGTGCAAGCTGTTATTATAAAACGAACAGAAGAAAAAACGGCAAGGGAAGAATCCAAAAGAAAAATCGTATAAGCAGTATCATTCAGATGGAAATGGGGGCCTTCGTCGAAAATCGGCGGGGGCATATTTTATATTCCCTCCTAACCTTGGGCGATTTTCCACATATTTTAGGTAACATTTATAAGACTAATTTAAAAATTTTGTTGCAATGACAGGGAATATATATTATTATTTCTGGTAGTGTATTTATTTTGTTAATGAAATTAAAGGAGAGACAAGAAATGAATTTATACGAAAGCTGGATGAACAAAGCATTTAGCAAAGAAGGAAGAAGCGTGGAGGCTGTTTGGGAACAGTATCTTCCCAGAGAACAGAAAATCTATGAATATATGATTGGCGAAAAGGTAACTAAGGTGGAAGGGAAGGTTTCTGAACTGGCGGAGCGTTTTTCCATGACAGCAGAGGAAATCGTTGCGTTTGTGGACGGAATCAATGAAGTATTACCGAAGCCATATGATATGCTTACCTTGACAGAAGATACTGAGATTATAGTCGAAATTGATTTTGAGAAGCTGTTTAAAAAAATGGTGGAATACAAAGCGGAGCATTTATATTCCTTACCCCAGTGGGATGGTATATTTGACGAAGAAACAAGAAAAAGACTAACTCTGGAACAGAAAAAGTCCCGTACTATCATAAAGGCAGAAAAAATCGGACGCAATGACCCTTGTCCTTGTGGCAGTGGTAAAAAGTATAAAAAATGCTGTGGGGCAAATTTATAAATGAAAACCATAGTTGAAAAAATAGATTCCGGCTGTCCAAACCAGCAAGTGATACAAAAAGCCGCCGACATCCTTCGTCAGGGAGGGTTGGTGGCTTTTCCCACAGAAACTGTTTATGGGCTGGGGGGCAATGGTCTGGACGGAGAAGTCTGTAAAAAAATATATGCGGCAAAAGGGCGGCCTTCGGACAACCCTCTGATTTTGCATATTTCTCAAATCAGTGAGCTGCGTCCCATTGTAAAAGAGATTCCGCCTATAGCGGGAAAAATCATGGATGCCTTCTGGCCGGGGCCGATTACCCTGATTTTCAAAAAGGCGGATTGTGTGCCGGCAGAGATTACAGGGGGCTTTGATACGGTCGCAGTACGTTTTCCTTCCCATCAGACCGCCTGTGCCATCATCCGTCAGACAGGATTGCCCATTGCCGCGCCGAGTGCCAATTCCTCGGGAAAACCCAGCCCCACAAGGGCTTCCCATGTGGAATATGATTTGGGCGGAAAAATCGATATGATTGTAGACGGAGGGCCTACGGAGGTTGGTCTGGAATCTACGATATTAGATGTATCTGGGGAAAAAGCCATGTTACTGCGCCCCGGTGTGATTACCAGAGAAATGATTGAAGAGGTCATCGGTGAGATTGCGGTAGACCCTGCGGTAACGGCAAAGCCGGAGCAGAATGTGGCACCCAAAGCACCGGGCATGAAATATACCCATTATTCGCCAAAGGCTGCGGTGCTGCTGGTCAAAGGAAGCACGAAGGAAGCGGTGGCAAAAAAAATCAATGCCATGGCGGCAGAAGCGGAAAAAACAGGGAAACAGGTTGGTATTATGGCGACCGAGCAAACAAAGGTACTTTATACCCATGGAACGGTGCTGTCTGTGGGTGATAGGGAAAAGCCGGAAACCATTGGTGCAGGCTTGTTCAATATGCTGCGGAAATTTGACTTTTTGGGTATGGATGTCATCTATTCCGAGGTTTTTGAAGAAACGGGAGAAGGCATGGCCATTATGAACAGGCTGAACAAAGCGGCAGGGTACCATACCATTGAAATTGAATAAAAAGACCGAGTTACAACAAAGGAGACGAAATTATGATAGCATTAGGCTGTGACCACGGCGGGTATCCGCTGATGCAGGAAATTATCAAATATTTGGATGAGCAGAACATCCCTTATAAAAATTTTGGGACGGATTCCGAGGAAGCCTGCGATTACCCTGTGTATGGTAAGCTGGTTGCCCATGCGGTAGCAGACGGAGTATGTGAAAAAGGCATTATCATCTGTGGAACAGGCATTGGTATTTCCATTACGGCTAATAAAATCAAAGGGGTTCGTGCGGCTCTTTGCGGAGATTGTTTCTCTGCCAAGGCAACCCGTGAGCATAATGATGCCAATATTCTTGCCATGGGTGCAAGAGTGACAGGTCCGGGGCTTGCCCTTGAAATTTTGAAAATATTTTTGGAAACACCCTATTCAAATGCGGAAAGACACGCCAAAAGAGTAGCACAGATTGAAGATTGAGAATAAAGGAGAAAATCATGAGTAAATTATTTATTTCAGAACACCCGCTGATTCAGCATAAAATTTCTATGCTTCGAGATGAAGAAACAGGTTCCAAGGAATTTAGAGAACTGGTAGAAGAGGTTGCTATGCTTCTTTCCTACGAAGCGACAAGAGAACTGCCTTTGGTTGATGTAAAGGTAAAAACACCGATTGCAACGGCAGATTGTAAAATGATTGATACGAAATTGGCCATTGTACCTATTTTACGTGCCGGTATCGGTATGACAGACGGTCTTTTGGCACTGATGCCTACGGCAAAGGTAGGACATATTGGTCTTTACAGAGATCCTGAAACCTTAGAACCGGTAGAATATTACTGCAAGCTGCCAGTAGACGTAGAGGAAAGAACCGTATTTTTGACAGACCCTATGCTGGCAACAGGGGGTACGGCTACGGCAGCCATTGGTTTTCTGAAAGAGAAGGGTGCAAAAAAGATTGTTTTATTATGTGTTTTGGCAGCACCTGACGGCGTGGAAAAGGTACAGAAAAATCATCCTGATGTGGATATTTATACAGCAGCTTATGACGGACGACTGAACGAGCATGGATATATTGTGCCGGGTCTTGGCGACGCGGGGGACAGAATTTTCGGTACAAAATAAGTTGCCGGGATAAGGAGTGGGTTGAATTGAACCATAACTGGCTTTTATATATTGCCGCCTTTGCCTCTGCTTTTGCCATCACCCTTGTGGCTACACCGTTGGCAAGAAAGATTTCGGAAAAAGTAGGTGCCATTGATTATCCGAAGGCAAGGGGAATGCACAACAAGCCTATGCCTCGTATGGGTGGCGTTGCCATTGTACTGGGGTTTATGGTTACCGTTCTGGTCCTTTCCCGTTTCGACACAACCATGGATTTGAAGCAGTTTGCAGGATTTGTGGTGGGTGCGGCAATCATCGTTGTTTTAGGGATGCTGGACGACATCAAAAATCTCAGCGCAAAGCTGAAATTTTGCGTACAGATTGTAGCGGCGCTGATTGTTATATTTTCCGGTACAAGAATCAATCTTGTTATGTGGCCTGTCACAACGTATTTGCAGACTTTTAGTGTACCCATTACCCTGCTCTGGATAGTGGGCGTTACCAATGCGGTAAATCTCATTGATGGTCTGGACGGCTTAGCGGCGGGAGTTTCCTCTATCGCCTCCCTGTGTCTTATGGTGCTTTGCATCATGACAGGCAGCAGTACGGCTGTCATGCTGACGGCGGCACTGGCAGGCGCTTGTCTGGGATTTTTGCCAAGAAACTTCAATCCGGCAGAAATTTTTATGGGGGACAGCGGTTCTACTTTTTTAGGCTTTGTGTTGGCGGTTACCAGTATTTTAGGAGTATTCAAGGGCTATGCCATACTGGCACTGATTGTCAGTATGCTTTGTTTGGGCTTACCTGTTTTTGATACGATTTTTGCTATGCTGCGGCGGATTGCTAAGCATAAGCCTATTATGGAGGCTGACAGGGGGCATCTGCATCATCGTCTGATAGACAGAGGGTTTTCTCAGAAACAAGCGGTATTAATCCTTTATGGTATCAGCCTTTTATGCGGTCTTTTGGCAATCTTTATTTCCTTTAAGGATTCCCGTACCATTGTGGTTGTCTTACTGATGGTGATTGTGTTGAGTTTTGTGATTTATTACTTTAATGCACACGTCAAAAATAAAAATCAATAGCAAAAATTTTCACCTCCAAAAGACGAAAAAAGAGTTTTTTGGAGGTTTTTTCTCCTCTTTTTTATGTTATAATGAGTCTGCAATATAGAAGAGGGAGATTGTATGGCTTTTAAAATGGAACCAAACACAACACAAATATCAAATATTTTTATAGATGAATATATGCCAAAGGCCTTTGCGCCTTTTGTTTTGGCATATCTTTTTGCTTACCGCCATTGCAGCGGCGGCAATACAGGGCTTTCTGACAAAGAGGTTGCAAAGGCTCTGGATCTTTTGGAAAGCGACGTGGTGAAGGCATGGAAATACTGGCAGGAGCAGGGACTTTTAAAGCTCCACGACGATGGCTCTGTGGAATTTTTGCCTGTGGAATCCAGAAAGGAAAAAAGAGTGGCGGAACAGACAGTATTTTTAAGCCGACCGCCTTCCTATTCGCCGGAAGAAATTTCTGTCTATCTGGAAAAAAGCAAGGTGGTAAAAGGGCTTTTTCTTTCTGCCCAGGCACATTTAGGCAAACTACTTTCCCAAAATGATATGAGCATGATTTTCAGCTTTTATGATTGGCTTCGTCTAACGCCGGAGGTGATTGAAATTCTTTTGGCATACTGTGTCCAAGGCGGCCACAGAAATATGAACTATATCGAAAAAGTCGCTATTAGTTGGGCGGAGGAGGGGATTGATACCCCCCAGAAGGCCTTGGATTATATGAAGCTGCGAAAAAACGGTTATCGGGAGATTATGGGTGCTTTTGGACAGAGAGGGCGTACCCCCTCCCCGGCAGAAGAAGGATTTATGAAGAGATGGCTGACAGAATATGAAATGCCTTTGGATGTAATCAAGATGGCTTGTGAACGAACGATATTACAGACGGGAACCATAAGCTACCCCTATGCCGAAAGTATTTTAGTGGCATGGCAAAAGGAAAAGGTCAAGAGCCGTGAGGACGTGGAACGGTTGGATGCCACCTTTGCCGCAGCAAAACAAGCAAAAAAAGCCCAAAAAGAGGGTAATGTGCAGAAGGCTGTACAGGCGCCGAAGGCGGTAAAGCAGAACCGTTTTGTCAATTATGAACAACGGAACTGGGATTTTCAGGAACTGGAGCGGTTGGAACGGGAGAAGCGAAAAAACGGGGAATGAACCACAGAAACAGCAGGATTATAGAAGGATAACAGCAGGATAAGAGAAGGAAGGTGGGAAATTTGTCCGCAAAAACAGAAATCTACAAGGAAATTATCAGAGGCTATGAACGACTTCGATGGGAAAAAACAGCGGAGCTGCGGAGCAGGAAAGAGGCGGTCTATAAACGGGTGCCGAGGATACAAGAAATCGAGGAAGAGGTTTCTTTGACGGGAATCCGCATTGCAAGGCTTGTGTTGCAGCAACCCGAAAATTTCTTTCAGCTGGCAGGGAAACTGCAAGAAGATATGACGGCTCTGCGGATAGAGAAAAAAACACTGTTGGAAGCCAATGGTTTTACTGAACAAGACCTGGAAATGGAATATGTCTGCTCCCAATGCCATGACACAGGATATGTAGGAACAAAGCAGTGCGTTTGTATGAAGCAGAAGCTTATGGATGCATCTTATGCCCAGTCCAATATCCGTGATATTGTCAAAAGGGAGAACTTTGATACCTTTGATATTCGTTATTACAGCGATAAAACCGACCCCAAGGAGGGGATGTCCCCTAGGGAAAACATACAGAGTATTTTAAGTATTTGCCTAAGGTTTACCCAAGGGTTTGGTAAGGAGTTTACCAATCTCCTTCTTTATGGCGGAACGGGACTGGGAAAGACATTTTTGTGCAACTGTATGGCAAAGGAACTTCTGGACCAAGGGAAAACCGTTCTTTATGTGACGGCAGGACAGCTTTTTAAGATGATAGAGGAACAGCGCTTTGGAAAAGTTGATGAGGAAGAACGGGAAGATTATATGACAGACATTTTGGACGTGGATTTGTTCATCATAGACGATTTGGGAACGGAGTTTTCCACCATACTGTCCAGTTCTGAGCTTTTCAATATCATCAATACCCGTATGCTGAACAAAAGGCCTGTGATATTATCCACCAATCTGGCACCATCGGATTTTGTCAATCAGTATTCCGACAGAATTGTTTCCAGACTTTTGGGAGAGTATCAGACACTAAAATTTTTTGGAGAGGATATTCGGGTGAAAAAGAAGTTTTTGAAATAAAGAACGAATAGAAAAAATCGAAAAGAGTATGGGGGAAGAGTTTATTTCTGTTCCGCAATACTCTTTTTTTGTAGAGAGTACGGTTTTGAACCCAAAGAAGGATGAAAAAAAATACAGTGGTTTGGGAAGAAGCTGATATTTTGGAAAAACAGACAAAAAGTGATTAAAATTAAAAACATTGTATTATGAAGCAAGCAGGAAAAAGAGGCGGTTTATGTAATTTGTAACGACAGAAATCTGATTTGGTTTCGGTCTTCGGGAAGTTTTGCTAACAAAAAGGTGAGATTTTTGAAATTTCATAAAAACTGGTTTTCATTTCATTGGTTTTTAGGCATTTTATGGAAAATGCGAAAATCCCCTATCCTTTCTTGACAGGGAAAAAGGGAATGGATACAATAAATATAGAAAGAAGAAAATAACGAAAATGAAGTGTTTTTCAGATTTGCTGTAACTTCTTTTTACATTACAAAAGAAAAAGCTACGGAAGTAGGCATAAAAGCAATCAACAAACAAAAGAGAAAAGAAGAAGTTTTCTAAACGAAATATCCGTTAAAACAGCAGATACCATTGTGTCTGCTGTTTTAATTTTTATAAGTCTGGATAGAAGAAAAAATGGGCGAGAAATGCTGTCAGAATTTTTCTTAGTTTGCGTGAAATTTATAGTTGACAAGAGCGGCTTTTCAGCATAATAATAAGAGAGTAAAACTATTTTTTTTTCATTATAAAATTCAGGAGGAGAATGGCAGTGTCAAAGAAAGCGTCGGAATTTGAGCGTTATGACAGAATGAAAAAAATGGAGCGTGAGGCAGAGGCTGAAAAACGAAAGTCGGCCGGCGGAAAGAAAAAAAGCGGACGCCCCAAAATGAATTATGAAGGTTATGCGGCAAAGGGAAAACTAAAGTATTACGAGATGGAGCTGGAAGAAGAATATCCGGTCAATTAATATAAATTCATAAAGCAGGTACAATATAAAAAAACCGAAATTTCAAATCACTGAAATTTCGGTTTTTTTTGCTTTGGAGGAAATATAATCTGTTTTGCGTCTTTTGAAAGAAAAAGGCGAACGATACTTCCAGTTTTTGACAAAAAATATAGTCATATTTCTTTATAATAGAGCATAACAAAAGATGAAAACAAGCTGTAACAATGGTTTTGGGCAGTAGCGGAAACAATTCGATTTACCTGAGAGGACAGAGGAACTTGCGGTATACGGAGGGAACGATATGGAAAAAACGGAAATTACGGTGGAGCGCCCCATTTACGGAAGGGTATTGCCGCCCCTTGCACCAAAGGCAAAAGAAAAGATAGGATTACCCAAGGTTTCTGTTTGGGGAAAGGAAATAATGTTCTGCCTAATGGGATTTTTATGGGGGAATACGACGGTCTTTCAAATTTTGAATCCCTTGGGGCTTGCCTATCTATCGGCGTTTTTGATGGGGGATTTCCGTTTTTATCCGATTGCCGTTGCTGTAGGCATTGGTCTTTTGTGGGGCGGCCTGCATCAAGGTGCGAAATACATACTTTGTCTTATTTTTTGTCTAGCGTTTCATTTGGGCGTCGGCAGTAAAATAAAAAATCCATCAACCCTCTTAAAAGCCCTTTGCGGCGGCGGAGCAACATTTCTTGGAGGCGTTGCTTTTGCCGCTGTGAACGGTGGTTCTCTTTTTTATCTTTGGGTTGCCGTTGTGGAAGGGATGGCTGTTTTTTTATTAGCCTTTGTGACACAAAACGGAGTGGAGCTTCTGGAAAGTGGACTGAAACGCAGGATTATGACGGGAGAAGAACTGATTAGCTTGGCATTGCTTTTTGGCGGTGCTGTGGCAGGTGCGTCTGATGTTATTTTGCCTATTGGACAGATTCCTCTTATGACCATACCGGCGGCTGTGTTGATTCTGACAGCAGGATACCGTGGTGGTACGGGAGCGGGTGCATCAGCAGGAATATTAGTGGGTTTCCTTTTGGCAGCTTGCGGGAAAGCCGATTTGCAATTATTCTGTGCCCTTAGTCTGGGCGGGATGTTTTGCGGTGCTATGAAGGAGCTGGGACGACTGGCGGCAGTTTTTAGTTTTTTGGCGGCAGTGGTTATATTATTGTTTTATCAGAATCAAGAAATTCTGGAAAAAAGTTTTTTAGAAGGTCTGGCTATGGGCAGTGTGATTTTTTTGCTGATACCCAGAAAAGCCTTTGCATTTATTAATACCTATGCGGTATATGAAAAGGAGTTTGATGAGGACAAGTATTTTATCAGGATGAAGGAGATGACAGAGGACAAATTAAAACAGTTTGCCGGGGCTTTTTACGGCTTGGCAAAAACATTTCGGCAGGAAGAAAAGGAGGAAACAACAGGAAAGAAAAATATTGCGGATATGGTGGATACCATCGCTGACAGAGCGTGTAAAAACTGCGGATTGGGGGCTTATTGCTGGGATACGGACTTTTACAATACCTATCAGATGACGTTTTCTGCCCTTTCCGTTTGTGAGAGGAGAGGTTGTGTGGGGTTGAACCATTTTCCAGAGGGTTTTCAGGAAAATTGTGTGCGATTCCCAAATTTTGTAGATACCATTAATCGGGTTTATGAGAATTTCCAGACCCAATGTATTTGGAAAAACAGATTGGAGGAATGCAGGGAATTGGTGAGCCAACAGCTTTTTGCCGTTGGGCATATTGTGGAAGACCTATCAGGTCAACTGGATGTAAGGGGGGTTTATCGGGAGAGCTTGGAAAAAGAGATAGCGGCAGCTTTGGATAAAGAAAAGATTCACACCCGTCAGGTTTCTGTACTGGAAAGCAGACAGAAAAATCAGGGGCAAGAGGTTACGCTGACAATGCGTGCCTGTAACGGGAACAATCTTTGCAATGAAAAAATTGTGCCGATTGTCGGGAAGGCATTGGGCAAGCCCATGCGAAAGGCAGGGGGGAAAGCCGCCTGTTATGGGGGGCGGGACAAGCTTTGTACCTTGAAATTGGTGGAAGAAAATAAATTCCGTCTGACGACGGCTGTGGCATCACGGCCAAAGGAAGAAGGCGGGGTTTCCGGCGACAGTACTGCCTTTTTGGAAACAGCCACAGGCTCTGCTATTATGGCATTATCCGACGGTATGGGAACGGGCAAGGGTGCAAACAGCGAAAGCCGTTCTGCCATCGAACTTTTGGAGCAGTTTATGGAAGCTGGATTTGAAAAGGATTTAGCTGTAAAAATGATTAATTCTGTATTATTATTACGGTCGGCAGAGGAGAGCTATGCGACCTTGGATATTTGTACGGTGGACCTTTATACCGCTAAAGCGGAGTTTATGAAAATCGGTGCAGTGGCGGCCTATATTTTGCGGGATGAGAGAGTAATTGCCATACGTTCTCAGACATTGCCCGTAGGCATACTACAGCATATTGCCCCGGATAAAAACGATATGCTTTTAAAGGACGGGGACATTATTTTATTGATGACCGATGGAATAACAGATGCCATTGGGGGTCAGACAATGGATGTAGATTGGCTGACGGATATTTTTCGAAAATTTCACAGCAATAATCCACAGGATATTGTTGATTATATTTTATTGGAAGCGGAAAAAAAGCTGGAGGGAGAAAGAAAAGACGATATGACCGTTATGGCAGGTCGCTTTTGGGCGAGATAGCATAGAAACCTTTGTATGAAGATGGTTTTTGTTGTGTTTTTTCTGTTTTTCGTGTAGATTAGTAGAGAGAAAGCCTACAAAGAAACGGAGAGAAGAACGATGCTGCTGCAAAAAGCCAAGGAAACAATTAAAAAATTTCATATGCTGAAAAAGAGTGACAGTGTAGTCGTGGGAGTATCAGGTGGTGCGGATTCTGTAGCCCTCCTTCATGTGCTTTTCACGTTGCAAAAAGAATATGATCTGACATTGCAGGCTGTTCATGTGCATCACGGGTTACGTGGGGCAGAGGCGGATCGGGATTTGGCCTTTGTGGAACAGTTATGTCAGATGTGGCAGATACCCTGTGCAAGCTACTATTTTAATGTGGCGGCGGAGGCGGTCAGGCGAGGCGTCGGCGAAGAGGAAGCCGGACGTCAGCTTCGTTATGCCGCTTTTTATGAGGAAGCCTGCGGCGGAAAGATTGCTGTGGCACATAACCGAAACGACCAGGCGGAAACTGTGCTGATGCGTCTTTGTCGGGGTGCGGGCATGACGGGTTTGGCGGGAATTGCACCGGTACGGGGAACGATTATTCGCCCTTTGCTTTTTTGCAGCCGAAAGGAAATCGAAGCATATTGCCAAAAAGAAGGACTGGATTTTTGCGACGATAGAACAAATAAAATGGAAATATATACCAGAAATAAAATCCGTTTGGGGCTGCTGCCTTGGATGGAGCGGGAAATTAACAAAGGGGTAGTGGAGCATATTGCCCGTACGGCACAGCTTTTGGCAGAGGAAGAGGATTTTTTGGAAAAAGCGGCAAAAAAAGCCTTGGAGGACTGCATGGTTTCTCATCGAGAGGGGCAGGTGGTTTTGCAAAAGGAAGCCTTGAAAAAACTGCACCCTGCTTTGCGCCGACGGACGCTGCGCCGAGGGTTTCGTCTGCTGGAACGGGATATACGGGATTTGTCCTTTACGCATATGATGCAGTTGGAAGAACTCTTGGATAAGGAAACGGGAAAACAGATTTCCCTGGCACTGGGGTTGGGTGCAGAAATACAATACGATAATTTACGTCTTTTTTTAAACAATATGAATAAAACAGGGGGGTATTGCTATGAGATTTCCCCTAAAAAAACAATATTCATAAAAGAAACAGGCAAATTTGTCAGAATATCGTTCAATGCAGAGAAAAACAGGGAAAATCCTTTTCCTGTATGTACGAAAGTATTTGATTATGATAAAATAGACAAGGCACTGTGTTGCCGTACTAGACAACCGGGTGATAGATTATCCATCGGCGGCGGTCATGAAAAAAAACTGAAGGACTTTATGATTGACGAAAAAATTCCCCGTGAGGACAGAGAACGCATTCCGCTGATTGCTTGCGGAGCAGAAATTTTGTGGGTAGTGGGGTATAGGACGGCAGAAAAATTCAGCGTTGATGAAACGACTAAAAACATTTTATCTATTCAGATATGGGAGGAAAAAGGCAATGAAGGAAAAAGTGGAGACCTTGATCACCACATCAGCCATCGGAAAGAGGCTTGATGAGATTGCGGAACAGATTTCGGAAGATTATGCGGGAGAATCCATTGAGCTTGTCTGCGTTCTGAAAGGCGGCGTGGTGTTTATGGTAGATTTGGCAAAAAAAATCAAGGTGCCTGTAACCATGAATTTTATGGACGTTTCGAGTTATGGAGATGGTACGGAAAGCACCGGTGAGATTAAGATTTTAATGGATTTGGACGGGCCTATCGAAGGGAAAAATGTGATTGTTGTGGAAGACATCATTGACAGCGGCAGAACCCTTCACTGTCTGGTAGAGATTCTTTCCAACAGAAAACCGAAAAGTCTGAAAATCTGTACCCTTTTGGATAAGCCGGACAGGAGAGTTTCTGCTGTTGATGTGGATTATACGGGATTTACCATTCCCGATGCTTTTGTGGTGGGCTATGGTTTGGATTATGCACAAAGATACAGAAATCTGGATTATATAGGTGTTATTTCCTTTGAAGAGGAATAAGTAAGAGGAAAAAGGATAAAATAGAAAAAAGAATGCAGTGTATGAGTAAAGTCTATACGTTGTAACATTTTATTCTGGGAATAAAAATTTAGGTACTGTCTGTTAAAAGCTGTAATTTTCGAAACAGGCTTAAAAGCCTTGAAAATTCAGCTTTTTTCTGTGTTGCGGCGTGATTTGGCCCTTTTGCAATTCCAGTGGGGAATGCCTTGTTTTCAAGCCTCCGCAAATAATTGGATAAATTTCAGTTTTATCTTTACCTTGTTCTTTATTAGGTGAGGGTGCGAGTTTTTGAGTTTTTTGAAAAAGCCCTTTTTGAAAAATAAGAGCATGAAAAAAGGAAAAAACATTTTTTTGCTGAGAGGAAGTTGCGTTTCTATTTCAACTATGTTAGAATAATTTATTGACGGGTTGATAGGCAGGGAACAGCCATTTATTGGGTTTTCGCAGCCGAACAATAATCTTATTAAGGAGGGACATGCTTGAAAAAATATTGGAAATCATTGGGATTGTATGGCATAATTTTTGTGATTATTTTGGGTATGCTGGCATTTGCAGGGAAAAAAGTTGAAAATGCGGCAGATCTTGATTATACATACAGCGATTTAATTTTAGAACTGGAAAATAATCAAATCAAGCAAATAGAATTACAAAGGAATTCTGATGTGGATGACTTTGGTACGGTGAAAGCGGTATTAAAGGATGGAAAAATTATCAATGTAAATATCCCCAGTGTTTCAACATTCCAGAACCGTTTGGATGAAAAACTTATGAAACCGAGTGATATTGAGGTAATAACGCCATCTGTGCCGAAAACCAGCATTTTTTCAGCAATTCTGCCATCTTTGGTCATGATGATTATTATGATTCTGATTTTCACCTTCATCTTCCAGAAGATGCAGGGCGGCGGCGGCGGAAAGATGATGTCCTTCGGCAAAAGCAAAGCAAAAATGACAGTGGATGAAAGTAAAAAAACGACATTTGGAAACGTGGCAGGATTGGACGAAGAAAAGGAAGAATTGCAAGAATTGGTGCAATTTTTGAAGGAGCCTAAAAGATTTATGGCTTTGGGTGCAAGGATTCCGAAAGGCGTTCTGCTTGTGGGCCCTCCCGGTACCGGTAAAACATTACTGGCAAAAGCTGTAGCAGGTGAAGCAGGTGTACCATTTTTCAGTATTTCCGGTTCGGATTTTGTTGAAATGTTTGTAGGTGTCGGCGCTTCCAGAGTTCGTGACCTTTTTGAACAGGCAAAGAAAAATGCACCATGTAT
>CAZCDP010000001.1:53562-55122 GCA_964497675.1 uncultured Candidatus Epulonipiscium sp. | reverse complement strand
AATCTCTTCATCAGTTCCAACTAACTTAAGTGTTCCTGCATCAATTCCTTCAGGACGTTCTGTCACATTTCGCAGTACCAGAACAGGCTTGCCCATGGAAGGCACTTCCTCCTGCAATCCTCCGCTGTCCGTCATAACAAAGAAGGAGCGGCACATGAGGTTATGCATATCCTTTAAATCCAGTGGGTCCAGCAAATGGATACGAGGATTTCCGCCCAAAATTTTGTGAACAGGCTCTACCACTGCGGGGTTTTTATGAACCGCATAAACCACTTCCACATCAGGAAATTCCTCCACAATCCGCTTGACAGCATGGCATATATTTTCCAAAGGTTCCCCCAGATTCTCCCGTCTGTGGGCTGTCATGGCAATGACACGCTTGTTTTGGAAGTCAATGTGATTCAGCTCCTCCACCGTAAAGGGGTAATTCTCCTCAATGGTTGTCTGAAGGGCATCGATAACGGTATTCCCTGTAATAAAAATACTTTCCTCACTGACATTTTCCTTCAAAAGATGTTCCTTTGCCAGAACGGTGGGGGAAAAATGCAAGTCTGTCAACGCCCCAGTTAAACGGCGGTTCATTTCTTCGGGATAAGGCTGATATTTGTCATAAGTACGAAGCCCCGCTTCCACATGGCCTACTTTAATCTGGTTATAATAGGCCGCCAAAGCCCCTGCAAAGGTTGTTGTAGTATCCCCATGGACTAAAACAATATCCGGCTTCGCCTCTGCCATGACTTCGCTCAGTCCTTCCAAGGCTCTTGTGGTGATGCCTGCCAAGGTCTGACGCTGGCGCATAATATTCAAATCATAGTTGGGGTGCAGGTCAAAAATCTCCAATACCTGATCCAGCATTTCTCGGTGCTGTGCTGTCACACAAACCATACTTTCTATCTGTTCCGTTTTTTGCAGTTCTTTTACAAGAGGTGCCATTTTGATAGCTTCCGGTCTTGTACCAAATACGCTCATTACTTTTATCTTTTTCATAAGGTTCTCCTTCTACTTCACAATATTGGTCAGAGAGCCGATGCCCTCAATCTCACAAACGACTGTATCCCCTGCTTTTAGGAAGTTCGGCGGTACAAAACCCATACCCACCCCCGCAGGCGTACCCATAGCGATGATGGTTCCCGGCTGTAAGGTCATACCCTGGGAAAGCTCGCTAATCACATGGGCGATGCCGAAAATCAGCAAGTCCGTAGTACTGTTCTGACGCAGTTCCCCATTCACAATCGAGCGAATCTTTAAAGCCGGGGGATTGGAAAATTCATCCTTTGTAGCAATCCATGGACCCATGGGTGTAAACCCATCCAAACCCTTGCCAAAGTACCACTGTTTATGAGCCGTCTGCAAATTACGGGCGCTTACATCATTCAGAACCGTATAGCCCAAAACATAATCAAAGGCTTCTTCTTCGGATACTTTTTTTGCCGCTTTGCCTATGACCACTGCCAATTCAACTTCATAATCCAAGCTATCTACGATGTCAAAATGGCCATCAATGAAGCCACCGTCAGCCACTGCTTCTCCCACTCTTTTGGAAAAATATACAGCATAGGG
>CAZCDP010000001.1:44530-53552 GCA_964497675.1 uncultured Candidatus Epulonipiscium sp. | reverse complement strand
ATGAGCCATATAGTTGATACCCAGACAGATGACATCCTGTTTCGGGTGGGGAATCGGCGGCATTTTCACAGTCTGTTCCAAGGGAATACCTTGTCTTCCCTCCTCTATGGCGTGTGTTAAAATTCCCAGCTTTTCTTCCGTCAGCTCCCTAATAAAATCGTTCATATCCTTTGCCAAAAAACCGCAGGCAGAAATCGGGATAACCCCTGTACCTTCTTTGTTTAAAACACCTACGGACTCTTTTCCTTCATAGCCATATGTCATAAGTTTCATTTTGATACCTCCTAAGATAATTCTGTAGGAAACGTTCCTTTTCTGTCAGGAATACCGAATATTTTCCATTTTTTTCTCTGCTATCATATTAGCATAAATCCTGCTAATAGAAAAGAGGTGAAAAAAGGTAGTTTTTGCCGCCCCTCCATGTATAACTATACATTCCTCATGCACCTTAAACAGTTGTTTTCCAGAAAATAAGCCCCTTTTCCTTGAAAATTCCTCCAAACCCTATAGATAAAGGCCATATCTTTTTAATAATTATACACAAACTTGTTATAATATGCAGTAAAATCCCCAAAACCCATTGATTATTTCAACTGCCCCGTGTATAATGGCTTCAATATGAAAAAACAAACAACATTTCACATCATACAGAAATTATTTAGGAGGCTGACCACATGAAAGAAAAAATCGTTTTGGCGTATTCCGGCGGACTGGATACATCCGTTATTATTCCCTGGTTAAAAGAAAACTATAATGATGCTGAGGTTATTGCTGTCTGCGGTAACGTAGGACAGGGTAAGGAAACAGAAGGCTTGGAGGAAAGAGCCTTAAAAACAGGGGCAAGCAAGCTGTATATCGAGGATTTGACAGAGGAATTCATTACAGATGCTATTTACCCTTGTGTCAAAGCAAATGCTGTTTATGAAGGCAAATATCTCTTAGGTACCTCCATGGCACGTCCTATCATCGCCAAAAGACTGGTAGAAATTGCACGAAAAGAAGGTGCAACGGCAATCTGCCATGGCGCAACAGGCAAGGGCAACGACCAAGTACGTTTCGAACTGACCATCAAGGCTTTGGCACCAGATTTAAACATCATTGCACCATGGCGTCTTGACACATGGAAAATGGACAGCCGTGAAGCAGAAGTGGCTTATCTGGAAGAACGAGGCATTGAAGTGCCGGTGAAAAAAGATGACAGCTACAGCCGTGACCGTAACATCTGGCACTTGAGCCATGAAGGTCTAGAGCTTGAGGACCCTGCCAACGAGCCAAACTACAAGCACTTATTACAGCTGGGCGTTTCCCCTGAGGAAGCACCGGATACTCCGGAATACATCACCTTGGACTTTGAAAAAGGCGTTGTAACTGCGGTAAACGGAAAAAAATCAGACCCTGTTGCATTGCTTACAACCTTAAACGAAATTGGCGGCAAAAACGGTGTCGGTATTTCCGACATCTGCGAAAACCGTGTGGTTGGCATGAAATCCAGAGGGGTATATGAAACTCCGGGCGGAACGATTCTTTACTATGCCCACCGTGAACTGGAATATCTCTGCTTAGACAAACAGACACAGTCCTTTAACGAGATTGCCAGCAACAAATTCACAGAGCTGGTATACAGCGGCGAATGGTACACACCTTTACGGGAAGCCATCTCTGCTTATTTTGACAGCGTAAACGAAACTGTAACAGGCTCCGTAAAATTAAAACTTTACAAGGGCAACATCGTGCCTGCTGGTGCCACCTCTCCCTATTCTCTATACAACGAGTCTATGGCAAGCTTTACAACCGGCGAGCTTTACAACCACAAGGATGCAGATGGGTTTATTAATCTCTTTGGGTTGCCTTTGAAAGTACGTGCTCTCATGAAACAGGCAAGCGAAAAGAAATAAGAACAAGGAAGAGCAAAGTCAAGACCTTGGAGGTTTTACCTCCAAACCACCACGAGGGTTTCACCCTCGACCTGTAACGGAAAACTACGTTTTCCTTAAGGAATCTGGCTTGTCTGATTTCTCTGGCAGAATGTCCTCATAAAACAGGTAGGTGTGAAAAAATAAAAAAAGTCAAGACCTTGGAGATTTTGCCTCCAAACCTCCACGAGGGTTTCACCCTCGACCTAAAACGGAAAACTACGTTTTCCTTGAGGAATCTGGCTTGTCTGATTTCTCTGGCAGAATGTCCTCATAAAACAGGTAGGTGTGAAAAAATAAAAAAGTCAAGACCTTGGAGGTTTTACCTCCAAACCTCCACGAGGGTTTCACCCTCGACCTGTAACGGAAAACTACGTTTTCCTTGAGAAGAACGGCTTTTACCACAGGCAAAAGGGCTTGACTTCGCACCCCGAAGAAAACGGGGACGTCCGAAGGACGGCTTTTGCTACAGGCAAAAGGGCTTGACAACCACAGTACAGAAAAAAGCTGATTTCCGGGGGCTTTCGTCCTTGTATGAGGAAATCAGCTTTTTGTCCTACAGCAGTTCCTTTATTGACACGCTGGGTACACCCGATTTTTTGTGGTATCCCTTCTACTGTAATCATATTTACAATTATATATAACCTAAGAGAGGAGCATTTTTTATGAAGCTTTGGGGCGGCAGATTCACGAAATCCACCGATAGTTTTACCGACCATTTCCATTCCTCCATCTCCTTTGACCAACGCCTGTATCAGCAGGACATTGAAGGCAGTATTGCCCATGCCGGTATGTTAGGCAGGCAGGATATCATCGCCAAAGAGGATGCAGATTTAATCCAAAAAACGTTAAAAGAAATTTTATCTGATATCGAAGAAGGCAAGATTGTCTTTGATGAAAAGGCAGAAGACATTCATATGAATATCGAAACCATACTCATCAGCCGTATTGGTGACGTAGGCAAACGTCTGCACACAGGCCGCAGCCGTAACGACCAAGTGGCTTTGGACACCCGTATGTATGTAAAAGAGGAAATTAAGGCCATTCAAGGCTTATTAAAAAATCTCATGGCTGCCTTAAACCAGATTGCCGCTAAAAACACAGAAACCATTATGCCCGGCTATACCCATCTCCAGAGGGCACAGCCAGTGACCTTGGCACACCATGTATTGGCTTATGTAGAAATGTTTAAGCGGGATTATGACCGTCTTTCCGACACCTACAAGCGTACCAACGTCATGCCCTTAGGCTCCGGTGCCTTGGCGTCCACTACCTACCCCTTAGACCGACTCTCCGTAGCCAAGGAACTGGGCTTTGATTCCATCACATTAAACAGCATGGACGGTGTCAGTGACAGGGATTTCTGTATCGAGCTGGTTTCCGCTTTATCCATGGTTATGATGCACTTGAGCCGTTTTTGTGAAGAAATCATCCTTTGGAGCAGTCACGAGTTTCGATTTATCGAGCTGGATGACGGCTATTCCACAGGTTCCAGTATCATGCCACAGAAAAAAAACCCCGATATGGCAGAACTTATCCGCGGCAAAACAGGGCGTGTGTATGGCTATCTTATGGGGCTTCTGACCACAATGAAGGGGCTTCCTCTGGCATACAACAAAGATATGCAGGAGGACAAGGAGGCTATCTTCTCCGCTGTTGACACTGTGAAAATGTGCGTACCTGTATTCACTGCTATGGTGGATACCATGACCGTACGAAAAGATAATATGTATCAGGCGACAAAGGGCGGCTTCACCAATGCGACGGATGCGGCGGACTGGCTAGTGAAAAACGGCGTTCCCTTCCGTGATGCCCATGGGATTATCGGGCAACTGGTACTCTACTGTATCAAACACAACACCAATCTGGACGATTTATCCTTAGAAGAATACAAGACCATTTCTCCCGTATTCAACGAAACGGTTTACGATGCTATCAGGGTGGAAAAATGCGTGGAAGCGAGAAACGTACCCGGCGGCCCATCCAAAGAGTATATGGACAAGCTGATTGCTCTGAATGAAGAATATTTAAAAACCTTATCATAAAAAGTTGCTGGGTATAGGCTCTATCAACTAGGGGTTCGCCCTAGGCCTATGAAAAACGGCTACCTAAGCATTATCCAAACAAAAACTGCGTTTTCCCTAAACAATCAGGAAAAACGCAGTTTTTTATAAATTCCTTTGTCCCTCTTTTTTTATAGGGCATGGGTAAGAAGACCGAACGCCCCTAGGGGGAAAGTTGCTCTATAACTTGCTGATAAAAGAGAGTGGCGTTTGAGGTGAAACCTCAAGGTCTTATCTTTCTTATCTTTTCCTATCCCTCAGTCTGCACTGTTTCCACTCTGTCCTCTTTCAAAATCCTCATAAATTCCTCACCAGTTATCGTTTCCTTTTCCAGAAGGAAGGCGGCAATTTTATGGAGTGCAGATTCATTTTCTTTCAAAAGCTGCAACGCCTTTTTATGACATTCTGCGATAATCCGCCGCACCTCATCATCAATGGCCGCCGCTGTCACTTCAGCGCAGTTTTTCACATTTCGTCCATCCAGATATTTATTCTGAACACTTTCCAGACTTACCATATCAAACCGTTCGCTCATACCATACTGGGCTACCATGCCCCTAGCCAAAGCAGTAGCCTGCTCAATATCATTGGCGGCACCTGTCGTTGCACTATTGAAAATAACTTCCTCTGCGGAACGTCCAGCTAAATAGGTTGTTATCTGGTCTAAAATCTCATCCTTGCTCATCAAATAATGCTCTTCTTCCGGCATCTGCATGGTATAACCCAAAGAACCCATGGTTCTCGGCACAATAGTGATTTTCTGTACCGGCTGTGTGTTTTTCTGCAATGCCGTTGCCAAAGCGTGACCAACTTCATGATACGCAACAATCCGCTTTTCCTTTTCCGTCATAATACGGTCTTTCTTTTCTTTCCCTGCAATAATGACCTCAACCGCTTCCATAAAATCGCTATGGTTTACCTTATCTCGTCCCAAACGGACGGCACGAAGGGCGGCTTCATTGACGATATTCGCCAAATCCGCACCGGCACCCCCACTGGTACCCAGTGCAATCTGGCGGAGGTCTACATCCTGTTCCATCTTGACATCCTTGACGTGTACCTTCAATATATCCTCACGGCCTTTTAAATCGGGCTTGTCCACAATCACACGTCGGTCAAATCGTCCCGGGCGAAGCAACGCTTTATCCAAAACCTCAGGACGGTTCGTTGCACCTAATATGACAACGCCCTTGGAGGCATCAAACCCATCCATTTCCGATAATAACTGGTTCAAAGTTTGCTCTCTTTCATCGTTGCCACCCATCTGATTGTCACGGCTCTTGCCGATGGCATCAATCTCATCGATAAAAACGATACATGGCGCATTCTCCAATGCCTGTTTGAATAAATCACGCACACGAGAAGCACCCACGCCCACAAACATTTCCACAAAGTCAGAACCGGACAAGGAATAAAACGGCACATTAGCCTCCCCTGCAACCGCTTTTGCAAGTAACGTTTTACCTGTGCCCGGAGGGCCTACCAACAGCGCTCCCTTGGGCAGTCTTGCACCAATCGCCGTATATTTTGCAGGTCGATGTAAAAAATCCACAATTTCATTGAGTGATTCCTTTGCCTCATCCTGTCCTGCCACGTCAGCAAAGGTCACGCCTGTTTCCTTCTGTGCATAGATTTTAGCAGTATTTTTTCCAAAGCTCATGGGGCCTCCTGCACCGCCTACTTTTTTTGCAACAGAGCGCATCACAAGACTTGCTACGCCATAAATCAAAAGAAAAGGAAGCACCCATGTTGCCAAA
Organism: uncultured Candidatus Epulonipiscium sp.; assembly: GCA_964497675.1. Lineage (GTDB taxonomy): Bacteria > Bacillota > Clostridia > Lachnospirales > Anaerotignaceae > CAZCDP01. The sequence continues at coordinate 47,819 of CAZCDP010000001.1, read as the reverse complement.
AACCCAATAATCGGCGAATTATTCTGGGTTGGTGCATATTGAGTGGCACCTGCCTGAATAATCCTGTCCGTTAATTCCGGGTCATCCACTTTTCCTGTATAATATTTATTCGCCGTTTCATAAAAATTGACCTTTGTTTGGCTTTCCTTTGGGTTCTTTTCTGTAATAATCAATCTATCCGTCTGAATCTCTACAGTATCAACCTTTTTTTCCTCCAGCATGGTCAGAAACTGGGTATAGGTAATTTGTGTCACCCGTCGTGTTGTAGCCGCAGACATGAACATATTCAGTATAGATGTAAAAAGAACAGCCATAACGATAAAAGTGATTAGAGTTCTTGTATCATTCCGCCCGCCCTTCGGTGTTTTTCCTGTCGGCATCTTGTTCCCTCCTTATTTATGTATCTATCATGTATCAGATTTTTTTTATCCTACCAAATTATACGAGAAAAAGAGGTATATGTCTAATAGAACCTACCGAATTTACGACCACAAAAATCCCCCTCAAATAAAAACGGGGCTAGAGGCGGAACTTACCGCCCCTAACCCATCAGCTTAGCCGAAAAAATACCTCCTCAAATAATAGTCCCACACCAAACCATAACGGCGCATAATCCAGCCGAATCAGCCCGTTGATATGATAATGGCTGTCACTATAATTCCAAGGACAAAGCCCCACTACCCTTTGCAGCCCCCAGCCGGAGAGATATTCTGCCGAAAAAATGCATAACATATACACCCCTCCCCGCATCATCAGCGGAAATCCCTTCATCACCAGACAGATGGGCTCCAAAAAAACGGCCATGCCGTAAATAGGAAACATCCACAAAGACGTATATCCCATAAGAGATCGGTCTTTTTTCCAAAGGGAATGGATACCTGTCCAAAATACCTCCATAACCCATCCCGTCATACCATAAATCAAAAATCGCATCAACATAACAATAGTATGTGTTCCGCCGAAAGAAATATGTACTAAAAGTAGGTTTTTTTGACCGCTATGGCTGCCAATAAAAGGAATTTTTACAGCAAAAACAAAGAAATACCGCATATTAAAGTCTTTTAAAAAATAAGAACCCGTAGGCAGTACCCTATGAAAAGGGCGGGCAAAGCTTTGATAGGGAAATCAGATAACCCTGATTTTTCAAGGAAAACGTAGTTTGACCTTACAGGTCGAGGGTAAAACTCTCGTGGAGGTTTGGAAGCGAAACCTCCACGAAAGAGTGTAGATGAAATCCACACACAGTCTTTATTGTATCACTTCCGCCAAAATCTCCGCCAACGGCTCCATAGCATTTTTTGCCTCCTCTTTGGTGTTTGTCTGGCTTCCCACCTCCACAAGAAGGGAACGTGCCCGCATATGAAGGCTGTAGCGGTAGGCATTGAGGTATATCCGTCGTGTGAAGGCTGGGAACTTCCTATTTGCCCGCGCCTGCATTTGCAGGCTAAAGGCTAGATTGTCTTCTATGTAAGGATTGGGAAGATTGGAAATCGCCTGTGTGCTTCCCTCTTTTTTCAGCTTGCACAAGCCGTTGCAAAACATAATACGAGCACATTGCTTGCCATTGACCTCTGTTACCAGATGCACATTCTCGGGCAAACCATCCCGATGCATATCAATTACTACCTGAATAGAGGGGTTCTCCTTCAATATTTTAGCAATGGGTGCTTCCATTCGTTCATAGGCTCCCAAAATTTGCCCTTTTCCATCCACTATATCATACCGCCCTATGTCATGCAGAGTTTCTATTCCATATTTTTTCTCTAAAAGCTGTTTTAACTGTTCCCCAACACCCCAGATACCCTCGTTCATATCCTTAGACATATCGCTGTCGGCAAAACCTTCCGTAGAATGGGTATGAAAAATCAGTATCTTCGGCCCCTCGACACTATTGTCTATGGCAAAATCCCGCTGTAAAAAATCCTTTGCTTTGACATCACCCGATTGCAGTTCTGTTCGGGCATCCACAATATAAAAGTTTTTTTTCAAAAATTCCACATCGTCCATGCGAGCAATCATATCTTCTGTAAACTGATCCAGAGGCGCACTGTGGTCCAAGTGGGAAGAATCTATCTCAGGCTGATACATAATCTCATCTAAACCAATCATATCATCCTGTTTTGCTTCGGCCTGTACTTCTTTTTCGTCCAATCGGTCATTTTCACTAAAAAACTTGAACGAGTAGCTATCCTTCAGATTCACTGCTTTATAAAAAGGCAGCGTTTCACTGACAGCAATATTTTTTCCTGCGTTTCCGACAAAAAAACAAAACACTATCAGAAACCCAGCCCCGCCCATGACCGTCTGCCTAAGTCGATTCTTTTTGCTCATTTGCCCATTCCGCCTCATGTCCCGTCCTCCTGTTTCTAAATTACTCTTTTCATTTTATGCCACAAGCAGAAAAATCAGAACGAAGGGCAATGTAAAAGGGGAAGGCAAACCCTCAATTTAGCCAATTATTTGCGGAAGGTTTGGAAACGAAGCGTTCCCATAAAACCGGCAAGTAAAAATAAGTACGGCATTGGGAGTTCACCTCCAAACCTCCACGAGGGTTTCACTCTCGACTCATAACGGAAAACTACATTTTCCGCTTTTGCCAAAGGCAAAAGGGCTTAAACACTTTGCGGCAAAAAAAAACTAATTTCTAGGGGCTATAATCCATGCACAAAGAAATTAGCTTTTTGTCTTAAAGTAAAAGGGTGAAGACAAAGTCTTCACCCTACTATCGTGGCAATTTAGTTCAAAACATAGACCGTTACACTTCTTACGCCCCAGCCAAAGGCTTCGGACTTGGAATTATAACATAAGTCGATTTTGTTTCCTTTTATGGCACCGCCAGTATCAGCCGCGATTGCCTGACCGTACCCCGGAATATAAAGCTTTGTGCCCAAAGGGATCACTCTTGGGTCAACGGCTACAACGCCTTTTGCCGCCTGTCGTCCTGTTGCAGTGATACCGTTACATCCCGCATCATAAGGGGTATAGCCTGTTGCCTTTACATTCAAGGCGTAGGCGTAGGTATATCCATCAACAGATCTTGCTACACCACGCTCAACAATCTTGTTCTGCGCTTTTTTCACTTCTTTTTTTTCTATAATCTCAGAAGATACCAAATCATCACCGGAGTAGCATTCCTTTGTAATAATGGAAACCTCTCCGCTTATACCTTCTTGAATCACACGTTCTGTTCCTAATTTCAAAGCCGATGTTTCTTTGATTTCTGTCTGAAAAGGAACCTCTTCTGTTCTTGTATTTGTTTTCTCGGTAATAGATGTGAGGTTTATGACCA
>CAZCDP010000001.1:38517-44520 GCA_964497675.1 uncultured Candidatus Epulonipiscium sp. | reverse complement strand
TGTTTCCTGTCAACTGGCTCTCCTCTTTTACATCCTCCAAAATATATTCTGCATCCACTAAATCGTCAATGCTGGCCATCAGTTCGCCAACTGTATTTTTGTCTGTGCTTACCATTCTTGGCACGCCGTCCAGATTGATAATAACGGAGCGTTTGTCATCTTTGTTATATGCTGATGCTGTGCCTGTGCCAATTGCTAATATAAATACCACGATAGCAATTACTCTAAGTTGTCTTGTCATTATTATTCCTCCTCGGGTTTCATAATTCCGTATGTTACATTGTGGGAAGAGCGTTTTCGGAATTTTCTGCCCTATTCGTTTTATTTTTGACATAACTTTTTGATTCATGCCTCTACAGTATTTACAACTTAAAACACAGCCAGATGATTTCCTTGACTAATGCCAAATTCCTTTCGGCAATCCAAAGAATTATCATGTGCCTATGCTTTCGCTCGATATGTCATAAACAACTGCAAAAAATAAAGATATATCATAATCGATATATCTCTATCTTATTTACGTTTATTATATTAACACATTTGTAACAACTATGCAACAATTTATTTGAAAAATAATTTTTTCCCATTTTGTTTTGTAATAATTGCAACTTCTTCCTGTGAAATGTTTTTGATTTCCGCCAGTTTTTTTACAACAAATTCCAAATTTCGGGAGTCATTTCTTTTCCCTCTGTTTGGTACAGGGGTCAGATAGGGACAATCTGTTTCAATGAGGATTTTTTCTAAAGGAATGGCTTCCACCACTTCGATGAGTTTTTTTGCATTTGAAAAGGTCAAAACACCACCGATACCAATATAATACCCCATTTTAACATAGTCCTCCGCCATTTTCACACCACCCGAATAGCAGTGGATAACGCCCGTTCGGACACAGCTTTCTTCTATTAAATCAAAACACTCTTGGGCGGCATCCCTAGAATGAATTATTACAGGAATATTAAGACATTTTGCAAGATTTAATTGTTTTTTAAACCAAAACCGCTGTTTTTCCCGAGGGTTTTTATCATAATAATAATCCAAACCAATTTCACCGATGGCAACCGCCTTTTTATGTCCTGCCAAACGGCGTAATTCCTCTATGGTTTTTTCCGTCATACCGTAAACTTCATGAGGGTGTACCCCCACAGCGGCGTAGATATAATCGTATTTTTCTGCCAGTTTCAGACCGAAGAGGGAACTTTTCATATCCGAAGCGCTATTGATGACATAGTCAATACCACAGGAAGGGAGAAGCTCTAAAAGCTCCTCCCTATCCTCGTCGAATCTTCTGTCATCATAATGCGCATGAGATTCAAAATACATCATCCAACCTCCGATCCATTAGGGAATTCAGGCTTGTCCGTTGTTAAAAGAGAAAGGTTGCCTTCTCCATCGTCTGCGGCAAGAATCATTCCGTAGGAAAGTTCACCCATCATTTTTCTTGGTTTTAGGTTGGCGGCTACAATCACTCGCTTGCCCACCATTTCATCCGGTGCATACCACTGAGAAATGCCTGAAAAAATCACCCGTACTTCTTTGCCGATTTTCACTTGGAACCGAAGAAGTTTTTTAGATTTCTCCACTTTTTCGCAGACAATAATTTCGCCTACCTTCAGTTCTACTTTACAGAAATCATCGATGGTGATTTCCTCATAAGCTTCCGTTTCTTCTTTTTTCTCTTCTTTTTTTGCCTGATTGGCAAGGGAGGTAGCCTGAGAAGCTTTGATTGCAGCTTCCAGCTCTTTTAATTCTTTTTCCATGTCAATTCTTGGGAAGATAACTGCACCTTTTTCTACTTTTAAATCATGAGGCAGAAGTCCCCATTGTTTTGCCGATTCCCAGTTGGTTAAAGCATCATCTGCTATATTTAACTGCTTCCAGATAAGCGCCGGTGTATTTGGCATAAAAGGCTGGAGCATAATAGAAATGATACGAATGCTTTCTGCAATATTATATAAAGCATTTGCCAATTCAGCGTGTTTTGCCTCATCTTTGATTAAAATCCACGGCTGTGTTTCATCTATATATTTATTGGTTCTGCGGATTAGTGTCCAAAGCTCCGTAAGAGCATCACTAAAGAGCATTTTTTCCATATGTTCTTCCACTTTTTTCACTGTGCCTGAAGCAATACGGATGAGGTCTGCATCAAATTCCGTAGAGCCTTGTTCCACAGGGAGTTTTCCGCCGAAATATTTTTCAATCATACCCACTGTTCTGGAAACCAGATTCCCTAAATCATTAGCAAGGTCGGAATTAATTCTCTGAATCAGCGCTTCATTATTGAAGTTGCCGTCCTGTCCAAAGGCAATCTCACGAAGCAGGAAATAACGGATCGCATCCACGCCGTATTTGTTCACCAATACATTGGGGTCAACCACGTTTCCTACGGATTTGGACATTTTGCCGCCGTTAATCACTAGCCAGCCATGGCCAAAAATCTGTTTTGGCAAAGGAAGGTCAAGGGCCATAAGCATTGCAGGCCAGATGATGGAATGGAACCGCACGATTTCTTTCCCTACTACATGAACATCCGCAGGCCAATATTTTTTGAAAAGACTATCGTCCTCACTGCCATAGCCCAACACAGAGATATAATTGGAAAGGGCATCAATCCAGACATATACAACGTGTCCCGGGTCAAATTCCACAGGAACGCCCCATTTAAAGGAAGTACGGCTGACAGCCAAGTCCTCAAGCCCCGGTTTCAGAAAATTGCTAATCATTTCGTTCTGACGTGTATTCGGTTGTAAAAATTCCGGATTTTCCTCCATATATTTAATGATTCTGTCCTGATACTTGGAAAGACGGAAAAAATAGCTTTCTTCTTTTACCTTCTCTACATCACGCCCGCAGTCAGGACATTTCCCGTCCACAAGCTGATGCTCTGTGTAGAAGGATTCACAAGGCGTACAGTACCAACCTTCATAGGAGCTTTTATAAATATCGCCCTGGTCGTAAAGCTGTTTGAAGATTTTTTGTACTGTTTTCACATGGTAATCATCGGTGGTACGGATAAACTTATCATAAGAAATATTTAAGGTACTCCATAATTCCTTGATACCTGACACAATTTTATCGGTATATTCTTTTGGCGTCATGTTCTGGCTGTTGGCAATACGCTCTATTTTCTGACCATGTTCATCGGTTCCTGTCAAAAACATGACATCATAACCCCGCAGTCTTTTGTAGCGTGCCATAGTGTCTGTGGCTACCGTACAATAGGAATGACCAATATGCAGCTTGTCACTAGGGTAATAAATGGGTGTGGTTATGTAGTACTTTTCTTTCTCCAAAAAAATCCCTCCAAAATTATAAATTAGACAGATGGCGGAACCCGCCCGCCATCCATAGAAATACCAAAATGTTCATACTATCCGTATTATATCCGTTTTACAAAAAAAATGCAAAATATTTTAAAGTTTGTGGTAATTTTTTTAGAAAAAAGAGGGGCAAGGGCTAAAAGCGCCGTCGGCTATAAGAAACCCTAGAGTCAAAACCCTTTCTTGGAGGGCTGCCCCCTACACCTATAACGGAAACCTTCGTTTCCCTTGGAAAATCAGACTTGGCTGCATTCAGGTTTTTTCATCAATCTAATGCGGGCAGTACCCATGGTTTTACACCTATTTAACAGGCGGCTATTTTATTTCAAGTTTTCAGGGTTTAGGCAATCCAGTTCAGGCAGTACAAAACGGCCGTCCTTTCGAATCAACACATTATCAAAGTAAATTTCACCGCCGCCAAATTCCGGTGTCATAATCAGCACCAAATCCCAGTGGATAGCAGACTTGTTGCCATTGGGGGCATTGTCATAGCAATTCCCGGGAGTAAAATGGATACTTCCCATGATTTTTTCGTCAAATAATATATTGTTCATAGGCTTCAGAATATAAGGGTTTACGCCGATGGCAAATTCCCCCACATATCTTGCACCTTCGTCAGTATTGAAAATCCGCAAAAGCCTTTCTTTGTCGTTGCCGTCACAGTCGATAATTTTTCCATCCTTGAAGGTCAGCTTCACATTTTCAAAGGTAAAGCTATTGTACTCCGAGGGTGTATTATAGGTAATCACACCATTGACAGAATCCTTCACAGGAGCTGTATACACCTCACCGTCAGGAATATTAGAACCTCCCGCACATTTTATGGCAGGAATATCTTTAATAGAAAAAGTCAGGTCCGTATTCCTTGCTACAAGGCGTACCTTGTCGGTTTTATTCATCAGTGTTACAAGACTTTCCATGGCATTTGACATTTTGCTGTAATCCAAATTGCAAACGTTAAAATAAAAATCTTCAAAAGCTTCCAGACTGCTGTGGGCAGATTGTGCCATAGCATGAACAGGGTAACGCAGAACCACCCATTTGGTATGAGGCACACGGATTTGATGATGCACCGGGTCTGAATAAAGCCTTGTCTGCATCTCCAGTTTTTCCTGTGGTACGTCAGAAAGCTCATAAAGGTTGTCCTCCCCACGCACGCCGATAAACGCATCCATCTGTTTCATTAGGGCGGCATCGTTCTCCGCCAAAAGATTTTGCTGTTCCTCTGTTGCACCCATAAGAAGCTGACGTTCGATGGTGCTGGTGCCAAGCTTCACAAAAGGTAACGCACCTACGGCATAGGTTTCCTTTATAATCTCCTTGACCAAAGGAATGGGGTGCACCCCGTTGCAGTTAATCAGCACCTTTTCCCCTTTTTCCAGACGGCAGGAATAATGTACCAGATTGTATGCCAATTTTTTAATTCTTTCATCCATGTTAATAAATCTCCTTTCGATTCGCCTTTTCAGGTTCTATTCTTTTCCTATTATAACAAGAAATACGTAAAAATCTATTTTTGTATGATAAAAAGAAAAACTCCGTAGCAAATGCCGTTCTCTATTTCTCTCCGTTTTATTTGATATATGCAAAAAGGTGCTGACTTCTCCTTGAGAAATCAACACCCTTAGTGGCTGAATTTTTGCTATTTCATTTATTCTATTTTAAGCAGCACCCTTTTTTGAGAACTATCTTTTTTAAAAAAGGACACTACATTTTGAATGTTACTTCACCAATAAGTAGTTTTAAATTGTTTTCACGACCGCAAACCTTGATTGGATTGTCTTTTCTACTCTAAGCGGTCATGGGTGTTCGAATGCACTGACGCCCCGAAAAACGGTAAATGACAACTACAAAATAAACCTTATTTTGAAAGGTTTTTAACAGATATGCAACTCAAAATACAAAAAAAAATAAACCGTTGAAATCAACGGTTTTGAAACGGAGAAGGAGGGATTTGAACCCTCGCGCCGCGTAAACGACCTATACCCTTAGCAGGGGCACCTCTTCAGCCACTTGAGTACTTCTCCACAAAGTAAAGTGCTTACTGCAAGTGATATTATAACATCTTTCTATATGTCTGTCAAACGTTTTTTTATGGGCGTCCAAGCCTTGAGATTTCAACGAAAACTACAACTTGGAAACTCCATTCCCCGTTTCTTCTGGGTGCAAAATAAATTCGCCCTGCGTGATTCCAGTTGGGGATACCTTTTCCCAAACCCCTTGCTCTTTCAAAATGAACGGGCGGCTTTCGACAAACAGTGGGGATATAGACAAAGTCTACACCCCCAGATTTTATAACCTTATTGACACGCTGAGGGAATGGATTTCTCCAATTTTTTTCTTATCTCTTTTTCATACTTTATTTTGTGATTTTTTCTATACCACGCATATAAGGAACCAAAAGCTCAGGAATTTTGATACTGCCATCCGCCTGCTGATAATTTTCCATAATAGCCGCACAGGTACGACCCACAGCCAAACCGCTGCCGTTTAATGTATGAATCAGACGGGCTTTGTCCTTTACGCTATCTTTGAATTTGATATTGGCACGTCTTGCCTGAAAACCTTCAAAGTCGCTGCAACTGGAAATTTCAACATAACGATTATAGCTTGGCATCCAAACTTCAATGTCATAGGTCATGGCAGAACTAAAGCCCAAATCTCCACCACAAAGTCTGACAACTCT
>CAZCDP010000001.1:0-38507 GCA_964497675.1 uncultured Candidatus Epulonipiscium sp. | reverse complement strand
CTCTATATGGCAAGCCCAAAAGCTGTAAAATCTCCTCTGCATCATGGGTCAATTTTTCCAGTTCCTCATAGGATTCTTCGGGTTTCGTGAATTTAACCAATTCTACTTTATTAAACTGATGCTGACGAATCAGTCCCCTTGTATCTCTGCCGGCAGAACCAGCCTCTGCACGGAAGCAGGCTGTATAGGCACAATGTTTTATGGGAAGCTGTGCGCCATCTAAAATCATATCTGCATACATATTTGTAACAGGAACCTCTGCCGTAGGCACCAGAAAATATTCTGTATTCGCAATCTTGAAAGCATCCTCTTCAAATTTAGGAAGCTGGCCTGTACCTGTCATGCTCTTTCTGTTTACCATAAACGGCGGTAAAATTTCTGTATAACCATGCTTTTCGATATGGGTATCCAGCATAAAATTAGTAATGGCACGCTCCAATCTTGCACCTAAGCCCCTATATACTGTAAATCTTGCACCGGTAATTTTTGCTGCGGTTTCCGGGTCCAAAATATTCAGTTCCTTGCCCAAATCCCAGTGCGGTTTCGGCTCAAAATCAAATTTTGTAGGCACGCCCCATTTTCTCAGTTCCTCATTCTCTGTGTCATCAACACCAGCCGGCACCAACGCATTTGGTGTATTTGGCAGTGTATACATAAATTTCGTCAACTGTTCATCTACTGCTGTAATCTTACTATCCAACTCTTTAATTTGTCCGGAAAGAAGCTTCATCTCTGCCATGAATGCTGTTGTATCTTTACCCTCTTTTTTGAGTTTTGGAATCTCCTTGGAAGCCGCATTCTGTTTACTTTTTAAGTCCTCTGCGTCTTGAATCAGACTTCTTCTCTGCTGGTCCAGTTCAACGAAGGTTTCCAAATGATATTCTTTTTTTCTTTTTGCAAGAGCAGCTTTCACGCCCTCCAGATTATTTCTTAAATCCTTTACATCTAACATTATTTTTTCCTCCTTATCCTTTGGTTTCTAAGGGATTGGTTTGAAGCAATAAAAAAACCCTCATCCCTATGTATCAAAATAGGGACGAGAGTCTATCATTTTTCCCGCGTTGCCACCCAGATTGCCCGAAAACCTCCGAGCCTCTTTCCACAGCGATAAAGGGCTTACCCTTCCGGCTTTCACCGGCGACTACGAAAGCGGAGCACCTCTTTTTTCCATCGGTTCGCACCTTCCACCGACTCTCTGACAGGATAATTACGAGGCTTAACTTTCTTCAGCGTCATTTTGACCTATTGCTTTATTTTCCTATTATATCACATTTTTTCTGCTTTTCAACGGTAAATATGATGAATTTTTTTAAAGTATTGACAATGTCATAACGGAGCAAAAATACAGCTATTTCAGGATAAATTTTTCTATAATTTCTTTTAACGCATCCTCATCGCAAGTAGCATTTGTGACATAATTCGCTTTTTTCTTGGCTTTTTCCACAGCATTTGCCACAGCTATGCCCATCCCTGCCATTTCCAACATAGTGAGGTCATTTTCCCCATCGCCTACCGCAATAATTTCTTCCTTATTTATGCCCAATTCCTTTGCCAAAGACAGCATAGCGACACCTTTTGTCGCTTCCAGTGCGGTTACTTCCAAAAATTCCTTATTGGAAAAAAATATATTCAGCTTTCCCCTAAGGCTATCCTCCACCTCTTCTTTGATACGCAAAAGCTTATCTCTGGAACCGTTTAACAGCATTTTGGTTAGCTTTCCTTGATACTGCATTGCATCGGGTACAATGACGATATTGGTTTCCATCACCTTCATATAATGAGAAACCCGTTCTGTCACCCGTTCCGCCATGAGAATACGGTCATAATACATCTGGATATCGACTCCACAACGATGGGCAGATTCTATCACAGCATAACAATCCTTGGCAAAAAAACTGCATTCTTTTTTTAGCTTCCCGTCTTTTAAATCGTAGACGGTTCCGCCGTCCTGACAGATTACATAACCTTCTTTTCCTATCAGTTCCAGTTCTTTTAGATACTTATCCACACCAAAAACCCCTCGGCCTGTGCAGAGGACAAACTGAATGCCCTGTGTCATGGCTTTTGCAATGGCTTCCCGATTTCCCTGCGAAATTTCCAATTCGCTGTTCAGCAGAGTATTATCCATATCCGTAAACAACATTTTAAATGCCAATGGTATTCTCCCCTTTTTTGTTAACATAATTCATTGTTTTTCAAAAGTTATCCACAATTTTGTGGATAACCTGTTGATAATGTTAATAAGTAATAGTTTTTCACTCTCATACTGTCTACTTTTCCACAGAAATAAAAGTTCTCCACTGTTTTTCTGTGGAAACAAAAATTTTTTACCCACTTCGTTACTTCCGACTATGACAACTAACAATTACTTACTTTTTATTTTTCATCAAAAAATCAGAAAGACCGCCGACTTTCTCGACAGCCTGACCTTTTTTCAAATTACTTTATTCTTCTTTTTTATCTGTTTCTTGGGATTCCTCGTGCTTAGCAAGCATTTCTTCTGTAATCAACCCATGGGTTCCCGCAACTGCAATAGCAATTTCTTGTGCCAATATTTCCTCCGCCATAATCCGTTCTTTTTCATCAACGGTTACATCGCCAATCGCTTCTTTTTTTTCAGTTCCCTCTTCCAGAGAAATCTGCTCCTTCATGGGACATTCCTCTGCAATTTTATCTCGTTTTCTGAAAATCTTTTTTGTTTTTACTTTTAATACTTTTTTTGCCTTTGGATGATAAACATTTTCCTTGGCAACCTCCACTGCTTTGATTTCTTCCTGGGAAAGAATATAGGTGCTGACACCCAGCTCGATGGGCTTGGCATAGGTAAAAGAACCGGTTCGGCTATGAATACCATTGAGTACCACGCCGTTATCCTTTCTATCCAAAAGCGCCAAGGCAAAACAAAGATTTCCGCCCATTTCGTCAAAGGGATTATAACGCACCAACCCTACCTTTTGAATATTTCGGGACATAGTGGCATCCATATCCGTTACCATATCCAGCAGCTTGGTATATTTTTCGTCAATTCCTTTAGATGTTTCAAAATATTCCTTTAACTGTGCTTCCAGATTCTGTTCCGGTCGGCGTCCAACGCCCATAAAATAATCATAACGCTGTCTTTCCCGACGTATCTTAAAAAACAGAACGATACACAGTATAAAAAGCATAACAATAGCAGCCGCCATAATTCCCAAAATCAACGGCATATAAATAGTTAGTATTTTATTCAAAACCTTACACCTCGTTTATTTGTCAATTTCTTTTATAAGCCCGATGAGGCGGTCCAAATCTTCATTGGAATAATACTCGATTTCGATTTTTCCTTTGTTTTTTTTGCTGGACACTTTCACTTTTGTAGCAAAGATAGATTTTAGTTCACTTTCAATCGTGTGGTAACAACTGGTATCAAAAACAGTTTCTTTTTCCTGTTTCTTTTCTTTTTCGGGATTTTCTGCCCATTCCATTGCTTCTTTCACCATGGTTTCCACCACACGAACGCTTAGACCATCCTCAATTATTTTTTCCGCCAACTCAAATTGCAATTCGCCATCGTTAAGCGGAAGCAATGCTCTGGCGTGTCCTCCCGTTAATTTATTTTCTGTTACAAAATTCTGCACCCTTGGGTCCAGATTCAATAACCTCATGGAATTTGTTATAGCAGAACGGCTTTTCCCTACTTTTTGGGCAATCTGCTCCTGACTAAAGGAAAATTCCTGATGTAATCGGCGGTAGCTTTCCGCTTCTTCCATAGGATTCAAATCTTCTCTTTGGAGATTTTCTACCAATGCCACCTCGAAGGCAACTCCTTTATCAAAATCTTTTATGATTGCGGGAATTTTTTTTATTCCGGCAATTTTTGCCGCACGCCAGCGACGTTCTCCCGCAATAAGCTCATAATAATTTTCTACCTTTTTTAGCAATATCGGTTGAATTACCCCATAGTTTTTCAAGGACTCCGCCAATTCCATTAAGCTATCTTCATTAAAATGCTTTCTGGGCTGATTCCGATTGGGTTCAATTTCATTGATATCTACTTCCAGAACATTGCCCTGTTCTGCCTCATAAAAATCATCCATTTTCGTGTTGATGAGCGCTTCCAGACCTAATCCCTTAGAGCCTAAGCCTTTTTTTGCAGCAGACATTTAGTTCCACTCCTTTTCCATTACTTCTTCCGCCAACAGCTCATAACTTTCTGCCCCCTTTGATTTCGGGTCATACAGATTGATGGGCAGACCATGGCTAGGGCATTCTCCTAACCTGACGTTGCGTGGTATGATGGTACGGTATACGTTGGAGCCAAGGCTTCGCTTTACTTCCTCGACCACCTGTAAAGAAAGATTTGTTCTGGCATCAAACATAGTAAAAACGATACCTTCGATTTCCAACTGCCTATTTAATCGTTTTTTTACAAGGTTAATGGTATGTAAAAGCTGTTCCAACCCTTCCATAGCAAAATATTCACACTGAATCGGAACCAGTACCGTATCCGCCGCTGTCATAGCATTTATCGTGATAAGATTTAAGGAAGGAGGGCAATCAATAATGACAAAATCATAATTGTCCTTTATTTTTTCAATTTCCTTCTTTAATATGTATTCTCTTTCGGCTTTCCCAATCAATTCGATTTCTGCACCTGTTAAACTTATGTTGGAAGGTATGATTTCGAGATTTTCCACACAAGTAGAACGCTTCACTTCATTTAAAGAGGTTTCCCCCAACATCACATTATAAATCGTTTCTTCCATGGAATTCTTATCCATGCCCAAGCCACTGGTTGTATTTCCCTGCTGATCCGCATCAATCGTCAGCACTTTTTTCCCTGCCACTGCAAGACAAGAAGAAAGATTGATGGCAGTGGTTGTTTTCCCTACGCCGCCCTTTTGATTTGTAACTGCAATAATCCTTACTCGTCCCATAAAGTTACACTCCTAACTTTTACCACTTTATACTCTTTTTTTATTATAGCACAAGTTATTTGTGAATGAAACAGATTGTTTCACGTGAAACATGAAAACCCGTTGGATTTTACTGGAAAGTTTTTAAGCTTAAAATAAAATGAAATAAACCTTTTTTCTTTCTCGTTTTACAATTACCCTCATGTTTCACGTGAAACATGAAATTCCCGGGACATTACCCTAGCATTTTTAAAACAAAAAAGAAGAACGAAATAAATTTTCATTCTTCCCTTTTTACAATTATCATTATGTTTCACGTGAAACAATCAATACTTGAATTTTCCAAACACCGGCAGAGCCTTTGGCAAAACCTTGATATGCAAAGGCATTGAAGGCCCTTCCTCTCCATCCACTGTGGATTCTCTGATTTTAAAATCTTCTTTCAAACATTCAATTTTAAATTCATGATCTCGTAAATAGACAACACCACTGTCATTAATTAATTCTCCACTAAAAATCTTAAGAAACAGTATAGGAAGCTCCAAAACCGGTTTTGCCTTGATGCCAACAAAATCAAACTTTCCATCCGTGATAGAGGCATCCGGTGCAATATTCATAAAACCACCTGTTCCCGCACTATTCAAGACCATAAACAAATAAAACTGTTCTTCCACAACGCTTTCGCTGGTTGTAATGCGAAAAGGAATTTTTGTGAAATTGGGAAGTTGCTCAACTCCCTTTAAATAATAGGATAAGCTCCCCAAGGCATTTTTGACATCCGTATCCACTGTCTGAGATACATTGGTCAACAGGCCAGCTGCACAGACGTTGATAAAATAAATATTGTCATTGACAACCCCGATATCTATGTCCTTTGGCTCCGTATTGGCGATGATACGGCAGGAATCCTCAACTTTTCCCGATTTTAAACCAAGAAAACTCGCAAAGTCATTGGCTGTTCCGGAAGGAATAATTCCCATAGGAATGTGCAGTCCTCTTTGCATCAAGGCGTTTACCGCAATATTCACAGTTCCATCTCCACCAGAAATTACAATTACATCATAATTTTCGTCCATTTCTAAGATGTGCCTTTGAATATCACCCTTTTTTTGTGTCCGAAAAAGATGTACTTCATATCCGCCCTCTTGAAAGATACCAACACAAACATCTATATCAAATTTAAAGCCTTTATTTCCCGAAAACGGATTATAAATCAACTTCAGCTTTTTCATCGTCAAAACTTCCTTCCTTACATGAACTCATTACATTTGTTCCGGTGCAGAAATTCCTAGTAACTTCAAGCCATCGGCCAAAACAATTTTCACAGCATAAACAAGGGCAAGGCGTGCCGTCCGCACATCCTCATCGCTGTTCAAAATGGGATTATCATGATAAAATTTATTGAAGGCCTGCGCCATATCTACCAAATGACGGGTTACGACAGAAGGCTCCAGCTTTGCTGCTGCATCGGCAATTTTTGCTGGGAACTGCTCCAATAATTTGCATACTTCAACAGAGGCTTCATCGGTCAGCTTTGAAAAATCAATTACTTTTTCGCCGATTTTTTCGTCTGTACGTTTTAAAATACTGCAAGCTCTTGCATGGGTATACTGCACATAAGGACCCGTTTCTCCGTCAAAGTTTAACATTCTATCCCAAGAAAATACTACATCCTTGATTCGGTTGTTATATAAATCATTGAAAATTACCGCACCAATTCCTACTTGTTTTGCCACTTCTTCTTTATTGGTTAAATTCGGATTTTTTTCTTCTATAATTTTTTTCGTTTCATTGACAGCCTGATTGAGAAGCTCCTCCATCAGTACCACATTCCCATGGCGTGTAGAAAGCTTACCGCTATCCAAGCTCACCAGACCAAAGGGTACATGGATAAGGTCTTTCCACCAATCATAGCCCATTTTTCGAATCACCTGAAACCACTGCGCAAAATGCAAGTTTTGGTCCAATGCTGTGAGGTAAATACATTTATCAAAATGGTAGGTTTTTTTTCTATATAATGCCGCTGTGATGTCACGGGTTGCATATAGTGTACCCCCATCCTTCCGAATAATAAGGCAAGGAGGCATTTTTTCTTCCTCCAAATTAACAATCATGGCACCTTCACTTTCCACCAGTAATTGTTTTTCTTTTAATTCTTCCACAACTGTCGCCATTTTATCATTATAAAAGCTTTCCCCTGTATAAGCGTCAAATTTTACACCCAGCACTTCATAAACACGCTCAAACTCCTTGATGCTGATTTCATAAAACCATTTCCATAAGGTCAATGCTTCCTCATCGCCGTCCTGCATTTTTACAAACCAGCTACGAGCTTCATCATCCAGAGAAGGTTCTTTTTCCACTTCATCATGGAACTTTACATAAATACGCATGAGTTCCTGAATTCCTTTTTCTTCGACCGCTTCTTTGGAACCCCATTTTTTATAAGCCACAATGAGCTTTCCAAACTGTGTACCCCAATCCCCCAGATGATTGACACCTTCACAATGATAACCAAGACATTCATAAAGGTTATAAATAGCATTTCCAATCACCGTAGAACGAAGATGTCCGACATGGAAGGGTTTTGCAATATTAGGAGAAGAATAGTCAATCACGACTGTTTTACCCTCACCTGCATTACTTTTGCCATAATCGGATTTTTTCTCTAAAACTTCTGATAAAACTTCTTTCACATATACACTCTTGTTACTGAAAAAATTTATATAAGCTCCCTGCACCTGAATGGCAGTAATAAATTCCGGCAGTTCGATTTTTTCTTTTAAATCCTGTGCAATGAGAGGCGGTGCTTTGCGAAATGTTTTTGCCAACCGAAAACAAGGATAAGCATAGTCGCCCATTTCTTTATTCGGCGGTATTTCAATAGCTCCCAGCACATCTGCAACAGAAAGTTCTGTAACAGCCGCCAAAAGCTTCGCAACTTCCAATTTAAAATCCATATCTATTTCCTCCAAACAGAAAACAAAACAACCCCTATTCTATACATTGAAAATAGGAGCTTTTTTATTATTTACATCATGTAATTTGCTTGTCCTTTTTATATTTTTCCCAAAAAAGTCCTATTTATAAATTTATCATAAAATAGCTGAAAAAGCAAGTAAAACACAGCCTTGGGGCAGTTTCAGAAAAAGGGAAACCACAGCTTAGAGAGTATTTGGAAAAAATATCGATACATAAAATTCAGCACCAATAAAAGGGAAGAAAGATAACAAGCGAGAAAAATAATTTTATACAGATGATTTTGTCGTCTTGCAGATGCCATGACCTCCAAAATAGATTGAATACAAATAATTAGGAAGAGCTGACCTGCCAATTTTAAAAAAGGTTCCATCTTTTCCACCCTTTTTCCAATGATTACTACTAACTTATGAAAATTCCCCTTTTCAAAGACCAAGTTTTGTATCATAATAGGAGTAACGGAACATGAAACGGGAATTTTTCATTCCCTCAAAATATACAAGGAGTGAGGATATGAATAAAAAAAAGAAGTTCTTTGGGATACTGGGTTTTTGGGTATCGATAGCTGTGGCAGTTCCGGCGGCTTTTCATAAGCTGATTTTTTTACTTGCTAACAGAAAATCCCACGAAGCACAACCTTACGAACTATTTGACTGGAAAGAAGGACGAGTGGCTTACCATACTTACGGCACAGGTCGTCCCTTGCTCCTCCTTCACCATACATCAGTGGGGGCATCCCATGCAGAATGGGAAAAAAATATAGATTTTCTTGCCCAAAACTATAAAGTATATGCCATAGATTTGCCGGGGTTCGGTGCATCAGAAAAGCCGAAAATCACCTATACTGCTTACCAGTATGCCCTGTTTCTCAATGATTTTATAGAACAGCAGGTGAAACGTCCCGTCAGTATCGTTGCTTCTTCGGCTTCCGCAGACTTCGCCCTTATGGCGTATCTTATGAAACCGAAAAATATGCGAAAACTGGTTTTAATCTCGCCTACAGGTATGAAAACAGGTTTTGCCACCCCCGAGGATAACAAAAAACGAAGAATGCTCCAAGCTCCCCTTTTTGGCACCCAATATTTTATACAAGCGGCTTCCAAAAAAGCCATCAAAGAGCAGTTGGAAAAGGATTTGTTTTTTTCCAAGGAAAACGTTCCGCAAAAGCTGGTAGATACTTATTATATTGCCGCCCATAAAGGTGGGGAGAATGCTCGTTTTTCCTATGCCTCCACAGCTTCCGGCTTTACAGGGGTAACGATTAAAAAGGCCTTGGAAAATTTGAAAATTCCATTCCTTGTAGCATGGGGCGAAGAAAACCGCTCTAATCCTGCAAAATACATGGACCAAATAGAAGAACTCCGCCCTGACGGTGAATATGCTATTTTTGAAAAAACACGACTGTTACCTCATTATGAAAACAGCGTGGAGTTCAATCAACTCGTAAAAGAATTTTTAAACTAGTGCTTCTTAGAAAAAAAAATCAACGGAACATTCGTTAAAAAACAGGGTATGCATAGCAAAACCCTTTTAAAAAAACAGCCCCATAAAAGATATATGATAAACGGAGGACAATTTTATGAGAGAAATCGACAGAACTATGGAAAGCCAGGAGAATATGGAGGCATGGTTCAAAAAAACCATCAGTAAAGATTCCAAATTATATCAAAATGGCATCATTCCCATGATGAAACCCCAATTTGAAAACTGCAATTATGCAGAAAAAAGTCTGACCATTTCTTTTGGCGTTAAAGAATGGCAGTTAAACCCAGAAAACATTCTCCACGGCGGTCTTATCGTTACCGCTTTCGATACGGCTTTTGGTGTGCTTTGCCACTACTTTGCAAAGCAAAGAATGATTACCACCGTAACCATTTCCACCACCTTTGTAAAGCCAGTGTTGTTACACGACAAGGTAATCGTCAAGGTTTATGCAACCTCTATCGGTCGTACTTTGATCAGCTTGACAGGGGAAGCACGTGTGGAGCGGAACAATATCCTTTCCGCTACAGCCAACACTACCTTTATGGTATTAAACAAAGAGTTTTCCTATGATATTCCATAAAAATACGGGAAACAAAAAACTTAAAACGGTACAGGGCGTGAACAAAGCTACACAACCTTGGAGGGGTTATCTCCAAAGCACCATGAGGATTTCGCCCTTTCCCATCAGGGCAAGCTTCGTTTTCCTTGTGAAAGTAAGACTTTTTAACTTCTCTCACAAGGTTTTTTGCTGTCCTTTTTTTACGGTATCTAGCCCCTATCAAAAGCGGGCGAAAACTTTGGTAATGTAGACTATGTTTTTGGTTAGAACTGGGGAAATTATCTTCTCTGATTTGACATACTGAATTTTTTCTCCCACCGCTTGGGTTTTCATATGGTAATCCGATTACTGACAACCTATCCCATACCTTTTATTCCTGTGTATTTTTGATTTTAATCAAAATCTCACAGCCATCGCCTTCTTGTTTATTTTCATAAAATACCTCCATGCCCGATTTTCGGATGATTTCCACAGACTGGCGGATGGAATTCGTGAAAAGGCGGATATCTGTGATGAAACGCTTTTCTCGTTGTTCCAATTTTTCAGTCTGTTTTTCCATCATTTTTTCCATTGTTTCTGCTACTAACTCTTCTGTTCTTTTCACCGTTAAATCTTCCCTGATAATTCGTTCAATAATCGCAATACGTCCCTCTTCATCGGGAATTTTCAGCACCGCTCTTGCGTGGCGCTCTGTCAGGTTATTTTCCAAAATCAACCTTCGGGCAGTTTCACTCAATTTCAATAGCCGCAGTTTATTGGCAATCGTGGATTGGCTTTTGGAAAGCCGTGCTGCCAGTTCTTCTTGAGTCAAGTCATAATCCTCCATAAGATTTTTATAGCCCTCTGCTTCCTCAATAAAATTCAGATTCTGCCTTTGGAGATTTTCGATAAATGCCAAAAATGCACTGTCATTATCACTGACATTGAGAATTATGGCTGGAATCGTCGTAAGACCTGCCAGCTCCGATGCCCGCAGACGACGCTCTCCTGCCACCAATTCAAAAAAAGCACCTCCCATTTTTCGCACCGTTACAGGCTGTATCACTCCATACTCACTGATGGATGCCGCCAGTTCCTCTAATGCTCCCCGATTGAAATATTTTCTCGGCTGATAGGGATTTGGTCGGATTTTTTCGATAGGCAGATTATGTATTTTCAATTCTGTTTTCATAAATTTAAGCTCGGAAAATTTTAAAGCTTCCATCGTTTCCCTCCTTTTAAGGATACGCAAAACAAGTACTTTCACAAACTGTGTTATAAATAAGTTATTTTCCAAATTATACCATATATTTCCTTTTATATCTTATTTATTATGAAACAAAAAACGCCGGTACCCGACAGGAACCAGCGTTTTTTCTGTTATTTTATAGGATTTTTTGAGATTTTACCTGCTTTTCTAGGATATTGCTTCGGAGTTTGTCCTATTTTTTTTATAAGAACAAGGGTATGATGTAGGTTGCTTAGGGGAATTTCCACAGGTTTTATGCCTGTAATTTCACCACCCAGGGTACGGATCGCATTTTTTGCTATGTCCAATTCTTCCCCAACCTCGGGGCCTTTTAAGGAAATAAAGGAACCGCCCTTCCTAATAAAAGGCAGGCAGTATTCCGAAAGCACCGCCAGATTTGCCACAGCCCTTGACACACAATAATCAAATTTTTCACGATAAATAGGATTTTGTCCCCCATCCTCAGCTCTGGAATGGACACAGGAAACACCCGATAATTCCAATTTTTGAACAACTTCTTCCAGAAAAGAAACTCGTTTATGCAAGGAATCCAACAAGGTGACTTGCAAAGACGGGAAAACGATTTTCAGCGGGATACCGGGAAAACCGGCACCGGTACCTACATCTATCAACGCAGCGTTTTCCAAAAATGGGAGGGCTGCACCGATACTAATACAATCAGCAAAATGCTTGATGATAATTTCCCGTTGGTCGGTAATTGCCGTCAAATTTATTTTTTCGTTCCATTCCAAAAGCAGGTCTTTATACAACATAAACTGGGAAAGCTGTTTTTCCGTAAGACTGATACCCATTTTATGACAAATTTCATTTAATAATTGCATATGCTCCATTTACCTGCTCCTTTCATTCCTTCTCAATATGATAAATCTTCCATTTGCCGAAAACATTAGGCTCCTCTATCATTTTTAGAGAGATAATATCAGTTGTACCACTGTCTTTTTTTACGGCGAGTGATACGGTACGAATACCTTCCTTTTCCCAGCCGACGAAACACTGGTACTGGCGCACATCTTGGAAAATATCTCGAAGCTCCTCCATATTAACTATGCCCCAGAGGGTATGGCTGATATAGCCTATGGCTTCCTCGTCGGATTTTTTTTGGAGTGCTTCCAAGAAAAACTTAACGGTTCCACTAGGGTTCGGGATGGATAAAAAAGGTTTCTTTAAATTATGAATATCATCGTATTGAAAAAACAAGGGGTTGATGCCCTTTGGTGTATAAATTTTCTGGCTAGGTACAAGTTTTTTGACAATATCACCCGACCAAGGAAGGAAAAAACCAGGGTTCATAGAACCACCTCCTTTTTTATTAAAACCTTATAAGACCTTTAAAGAATTAAGACCTTGAGGTTCACCTCAAACTCTACCCACTCTTATCAGAAACTTCGTTTCCTTGCTACGAACGTTTTGCACACTTTTTAAAAGTGATAGGTGTGGGCAACGCCCACGGTCTTATCTTCTCTTGATTTGTTCCAGATAAATAAGCAAAACGGAAATATCCGCCGGTGAAACACCTGTAATCCTTGACGCATGCCCAATAGAAATAGGCCGCACCGCTATCAGCTTTTGTTTGGCCTCAATCCGCAGCCCCTTTACATCTTCATAATCTATGTTTTCAGGCAGTAATTTGTTCTCTAATTTCTTAAACTGCTCAACCTGTTTCATCTGCTGTCTGATATATCCCTCATACTTGATTTGGATATTTGCCTGCTCCTGAATATCTTCAGCCAAGCTTGGTCGGCTCTGGTCAATTTCTGCCAACTTTTCATAATTCAGTTCCGGACGTTTCATAAGGTCTGATAGTTTCACACCTGACTTAATTGGTGTGCTTTTGTACTTTTCAAGAAATTGCTGTACCTCTGCCCTAGGCGTGATAATTACTCCACTGATACGTTTGATTTCTTCCGCAACTCTGGCTTCTTTCTCCAGCAGCCTATCATACCGTTTTTGTGAAATCAAACCTATCTCATAGCCCTTTTGCATCAACCGTTGGTCTGCATTATCCTGTCGCAGCAAAAGACGGTACTCCGCACGGGAAGTCATCATACGATAAGGCTCTTTACTTCCTTTTGTTACAAGGTCGTCAATCAATACGCCGATATACGCATCGGAACGCTGTAAAACCAAGGGTTTCCCGCCTTTGATATACTGCACCGCATTGATACCGCCAATCAGCCCTTGACCTGCCGCTTCTTCATATCCCGAGCTGCCATTAAACTGTCCCGCACTGAATAGCCCAGAAATATCTTTAAACTCCAAACTCAATTTTAATTGTGTAGCATCAATGCAATCATATTCGATGGCATAGGCAGTTCTTGTGATTTCACAATGCTCCAGCCCAGGCACTGTACGATACATAGCCACCTGCACCTCCTCCGGCAATGAGGAGGACATCCCTTGAATATACATTTCATCGGTACCTTCGCCTTCCGGC
Source organism: uncultured Candidatus Epulonipiscium sp. (assembly GCA_964497675.1). Classification (GTDB taxonomy): domain Bacteria; phylum Bacillota; class Clostridia; order Lachnospirales; family Anaerotignaceae; genus CAZCDP01. Next base: position 24,906 of record CAZCDP010000001.1, on the reverse strand, counting down.
TCAATAAAAAGCTGGTGGCGGTCTTTATCCGCAAACCGCACCACTTTATCCTCTATGGATGGGCAGTAACGAGGGCCTGTACCCTCGATAACACCGGCATATAATGGGGAACGATGAAGATTTTGCCGAATTATTTCGTGGGTCTGTTCATTGGTATAGGTGAGCCAACATTCCACCTGCTCTCGGGCAATATCCTCCGGTTTGTTTTCAAAGGAAAAAGGCACAATCTTTTTATCCCCGTACTGCGGCTGCATCTTTGAAAAATCGAGAGAATTTTTATTCATTCTTGCAGGTGTACCAGTTTTAAAACGGTAAAGACTAATTCCCATATCCAGCAAACACTGGCTCAATTTTGTAGCAGGCATGAGATTATTCGGCCCACTCTGAATAATGGTTTCCCCAAAAAGACAGCGTGCCTTCATATAAGTACCCATACAAAGAACAACAGCCTTACATTCATACACCGCATTGGCATTTGTTACCACACCTGTAACTTTTCCATTCTCCGTTAAAATCTCCGTTACCTCTGCCTGACGTATTTGCAAGTTTGGCGTTTTCTCCAGCGTATGTTTCATCTCTGCTTGATACCGCACTTTATCCGCTTGGGCACGCAAAGAATAAACGGCAGGCCCTTTTCCTGTATTCAGCATTTTGGTTTGGATAAAAGTTTTATCTATATTTTTTCCCATTTCACCGCCCAATGCGTCGATTTCTCGCACTAAATGGCCCTTAGAACTACCGCCAATACTAGGGTTACAGGGCAGCATGGCAATGCTATCCAAACTAATGGCAAAAAGAACTGTTTTCATGCCTAGTCTAGCTGACGCAAGGGCTGCCTCGCAGCCTGCATGACCACCGCCCACAACAGCGACATCTATATTATCCGCAATATATTTCATTTTTTACACTCCTCTTAAAAGAAAACCATTTAAAGAAAAAATCAAAACCTTGAACAAAACCTTGAGGCTTTGACTCAAACTCTACCCTCTTTTATCAGCAATTTACTGCACAAATCCGCCCTATGGGCGTTCGGTCTTCTTACTGATGCCCATTAAAGAAAGACAAAAAGCTTTGATAGAGTAATCAAATCAACCAGATTTCTAAAGGAAAACACAGTTTACCCTTATGTGTCGAGGGTGAAACCCTCGTATTGGTTTAGAGGTGAAACCTCCAAGAATTTTTGGTTTTGACTTTGGTTTTCGTTTTTTCTATCCTCCACTAATTTTTTTATTTCCCCAAACAAAATTTTGTAAAAATACGGTCTATGATTTCTTCATCCACCCGATCCCCCGTAATCTCACCTAAAAAACCATTGGCATCCTGCAAATCCATGGAAATAAAATCCTCCGGCATCCTGGTTTGAATGGTCACCAATGCACGTTCCATACTTTCTTTTGCTTGGTAAAGAGCATTTCTATGCCGCACATTTCCTAATAGTCCATCCGCAGCCGTAGCAACCTCCCCGCCGAAAAAAAGGTCCTTCAATCGTGCCGTCAATCCTTCAAAGCCCTTATTTTCAAGAACAGAAATACAAATTATATTTTCTTCCCCAACATATGGAAGCAATTCTTCCTTCCGAAGCCTTGGCTCCAAATCCGTTTTATTCAGAAGCACAAGGGCTTTTTTTCCTCGAATCAATTCCAAAATCTCCCTATCCTCGTCATCCAAAGGACGGGACATATCCGCCATCATAAGAATCAAGTCGGCTCGTACTGCATATTCCTTTGATTTTTCTACACCTATCTGTTCCACAATATCACCGGTTTGGCGAATACCTGCCGTATCCACAATTTTTACAGGTATCCCTTCGATATTGACATATTCTTCTAGGGTATCTCTTGTAGTACCGGGAACATCCGTTACGATAGCACGTTCTTCCTCCAAAAACCAATTCAACAAAGAAGATTTTCCAACATTGGGCTTTCCAACAATAACCGTTTCCAGACCATCCCGAATAATTTTCCCTCGGTCGGCAGAAGCCAGCATTTTTTCCATCTGTGTAATCAGCATTTTGGACTTTTCGTACATTTGTCGGTAAGTATCCTCCTCAACATCATGCTCCGGATAATCTATGGCCGCTTCTATGGTGGCAATCATATCCAAAAGAATATTCCGCATACTGCGAACTTCTCTTGTGAGCCTACCTTCCAGCTGGTTCATCGCCGCCTGACGGGAAAGCTCTGTTTTCGAATGGATAATATCAATGACAGCTTCCGCCTGTGCCAAGTCAATTCTGCCATTCAAAAACCCACGTTTTGTAAATTCTCCCGGTTCCGCCAGACGAGCGCCCTTATTTAACAGCGCTTCCAATATTTTTCGCACCACAAGATTTCCTCCGTGGCTGTCAAATTCCACCACATCTTCTTTGGTATAGGTATTAGGCGCTTTCATAACCATAGCCAGCACCTCATCAATGATTTCCCCTGTTTTGGGGTCTATGACTGTGCCATAAGAAATCGTATGGCTTTTTTTATCCCTTAGTTTTTTTCCTTTTTTACCGCAAAAAACAGCATCGGCTATTGCAATACAGCCTTCGCCGCTCATACGCACAATTCCAATACCCCCCACACCAGCAGGTGTAGAGATAGCCGCAATGACATCATCCAAGCTTGTACCTTTCATTTTTTTCATTCCTCCCTGATTTAAAAAACCCGATATATTTCTGAAAAGAAACACTACCGGGCTTTGGCTTTTTTTGTTAAAAGGGATGTTATTTCAGTGAGATAACCACGTTTCTGTAAGGTTCTTCTCCTTCACTATAAGTGGTCACATATCTATCATTTTGCAGTGCAGAATGGATAATCCTTCTTTCATAAGGATTCATCGGCTCCAACACCACATTTTTTTTCGTCTGTTTTACCTTTTTTGCCAGATTGAAAGCAAGACTTTCTAATGTTTCCTTTCTTCTCTGGCGGTAATTTTCGATATCCAACATAATGCTGATATAAGGCGCATTTCCTTTATTCACAACAAGATTTACAAGATATTGCAGGGAATCCAAGGTTTGTCCTCTTTTTCCAATCAGGATACCCATATCATCACCGCTCAATTCAATATACATTTGTTTTTCTTTCAATTTTGTGGTGACTTTTACAATAATCCCCATAGCAATGAACATTTCACGTAAAAAATTTTCTGCTGTTTTTTCAGGATTAAATTTCTTTGCTACCAAAACAAGGGCATCTTTTCCGCCAAATATACCTAAAAAACCTTTAGAACCTTCTTCTATTACTGTAATATCTGCTTCCTCTTTTGAAATATTTAATTCCTTTAAGGCACTGCTGATTGCTTCCTCTACGGTCTTTCCGCTTTTTTTAATTTCATCCATTCGCTTCTTCCTCCTTCTCAAACTTTTTCTTAAAGTATTTGTTCAGAAGTAACTGCTGACTGATGGTGAAAATATTGCTGATAATCCAGTAAAGACCAAGACCAGCAGGCATCGTGATTGTCATAATACCCATCATTGCAGGCATCATATACATCATAGATTTGGACATCATCGCAGCCGGATCATTTGCGTCTGCCTGTCCGCTTGTTGTAGACCTCATGGTTATTTTTGACTGATACCAAGTAGTAGCCGCTGCCAAAATCGGTATGATAATACCGGGGAAACCAAGCCCTGCTTTATACACAAGATGGATACCTAAGAATGTCATAAGATGATCCTTCGCTACCAAAAGTTCAGATAAGCCACCTGCATGATTACCTAATTGTGAAAGGATATTTGTCCAATCCGCCAGTTTTAAATTATTAACCAGCATAACAACATCCTTGAGATTTTGCATATCAAAAGAACTCAGCTTATTGGAATCCACAAAAGTCTGGGCATAAGGCTGAAATACGTCCATCCTTAGTTTTACAGGAATAGCAAGAATTGCATTGGCAATCTCGTTATAACTTTGGGCAACCACATCAACATAAATATGCGGCTGTTGGAAAATATAGAACAAAGCATATAAAATTGGAAGCTGTACCAATAACGGCAAACAACCGCCCATCATGCTGATTCCGTTCTTTTTCTGGAATTCACGCATTTCTACGGCCATTTTTTGCTGTGACAGCTGATCTTTCTTATCTTTGTATTTATTTTTAATTTTATTCAGCTCTGGCTGCATCATCTGCATTTTAAAAGAAGATTTCTGCTGCTTTATCATAAGCGGGAATAATACTAATTTAACAAGTACAGTAAAAAGGATTATGGCAACACCAAGGCTGCCTGTGTGGAAAACACCATAAATAAATTCAAACAATGCGTTATAAATAACGCCCAAAAATTTTGCGATAGGTCCAACAATTACCCCCGGCTGTCGCAAAATCAGCAGCATCTGGCTATTCAATAACGAAGTTAACACTTTTTTGCCTCCTTAAAAAATCAAACATTCAAAATTATTTTCCGAATTTCTTTTTTCGAATCATGTGCCTTCTATACTAAGGCACGAACAAGAGTCTTTGTACCTTACGGTACGGGGTCATAGCCACCTTTATGGAAGGGATGGCACTTCAAAATCCGCCTGACTGCAAGATAAGTACCCTTCAGTGCACCATAACGAGTGATGGCAATGAGGGCATATTGGGAACAAGTAGGCGTAAAACGACAATGCGCACCTATATAAGGTGAAATTGCCATCTGATAAAAACGAATGAGTAACAGACATATCTTTTTCATCAAATTTTATCATTCCCTTTTCTTTTTTCGCCGATTTTTTCACCAGCTAAGGTCAAAAGATTATGTTTTTTTAAAAGATGTCGTAAAGAACGGCAAATTTCTTGATAAGAAGCATCCTTTGCTGAAACACGGGCAATGACCACAATATCAAATCCCTGTTTGATTTCTGCTTCCGTCAGTCTGTAGCTTTCACGAATCAATCGGGTCACATGAGAGCGGGTTACACTTTTTCCCACTTTTTTGCTGACGGATATTCCCAGTTTATTGGTTTGTTTTCCGTTCTTGATTACATACATAACCAAATGGCGATTTGCCAGAGATTTCCCTCGATTATATACGTAACGAAATTGAAAATTCTTCTTCAATGACTCGGTAAATTCCACTTTACATTTCTCCTTCAAGGAAAAAAGAATACTCTACATACTATAAAAGGCCACAATTTTGCGGCCTTATTATACTTGGTAGGTATATCATGCTTTTTATAATTATGCGGATAATACTTTTCTTCCTTTTCTTCTTCTTGCTCTCAGTACTCTTCTGCCGTTCGCAGTACTCATTCTTTTTCTAAAACCATGTACCTTACTTCTCTGTCTTGTTTTTGGCTGAAATGTCATTTTCATAGTATAACGCACCTCCTTTATTGCATAGCCTATCCTTGCTCACAGGCAAGCACTGCTATCATTATATTAAAAAAAAATTGGTACGTCAAGAAAAAAATAAGGAATCTCTGGAGATTACAGGCAATACAAGGTTTTTCCCCGTTTTTAAAAAAGAAAATGTACCATAAAAAAGGGAAATACCTACTAGATACAGAAAAAAACAAGTTTTTCCTACTAAATATAGGAAACTATATTTAAAAAAAGAAAACGAAATAACATTTGAAAAGACAGACTGAAGGCAAAACTATTTCAAATAGTTTTCGTTCTCCTTCTTGCCGATCCCCCAAAAAGGCGGGCAAAAACTTTATCTACGCAAAAAAATACAAAAACTATGTTTACTCACTGAAAAATAGGATATTTCTTTTTAATAATTCCCTAAAAAATATATAGTATTCCATTTTATTCCTCATTCTACAGAATTATCTCTTTCAAACCTGTTGATAACCTAATATAATTTTGATATACTGTTTCTCAAGAGTATACACGGATTTCACATTTTGGTTGTTCACATTTCCAGTTTTCATGTTATGTTATCCACATTCTGTGGATAACCCTGTGCATAACTCATGATTTTATACAGAAACAGTCTATTTTGCCGCAACAGGCAAAGAAATGAAATATTGTAATACTCATAAAAACTGCCTGTGGAAAAAAACAGGAGCCGTTTCTCCACACTTTTGTTTATAAATGTAAAATGGAAAGAAACGGAATTTCTTTTATCCACAATAATAAATGATTTCTGTGGATTATAATTTTATTTATCCACAGCTTTTAACTGAACTTCTCATTTTGTACTATCATTATAACAGGAGGAAAGCCATGGAACAAATGAAACAATACTGGAAAGAAGCGCTGAAAATTATTGAAGAGGAAAGCTCTTCTCCCGTCAGCTATGAAACTTGGATTGTACCCATTGTCCCTTATGCCATAGAGGATTCTATTTTTATACTGAAAATCGGCGATTCCTTCTATAGAGATATGATTGAAAAACGATACCTTCCCCTAATTCATAACGCAGTAAAAAAGGTAACGCAGAAGGAATATACCATCAAAATCATTACAGATGAAGATTTGGAACAAAAAAGCGGGGGAAATACTACTGTTTTAGAAAAACATGAACCCGATGTACTGAACAACTTAAACCCTAGATATGTATTCGGTTCTTTTGTTGTGGGCAACAGCAACCGTATGGCTCATGCCGCATCACTTGCCGTAGCCGAAGCACCGGCAAAAGCTTATAATCCCTTATTTTTATATGGAAACTCCGGGCTTGGAAAAACCCATCTCATGCATTCCATTGCTCATTACATATTGGAAAAAAAGCCATCTACAAAAGTGCTTTATGTAACCAGTGAAACTTTTACAAACGAACTGATTCTTTCCATTCAGAACAATAAAAATGAGGAATTTCGTAATAAATACCGAAATATTGATGTTCTGCTGATTGACGATATTCAGTTTATCTCAAAAAAGGAAGGAACACAGGAAGAATTTTTCCACACCTTCAATGCACTCCATGAGTCCAATAAACAGATTATTATTTCAAGCGACCGTCCGCCAAAAGAAATCAAAACCTTGGAGGATCGGCTTCGCAGTCGCTTTGAATGGGGGCTGATTGCAGATATTCAAGCACCTGATTATGAAACACGAATTGCTATTTTACGGAAAAAGGCTGATACCGAGGGGCTTGTAGTACCCGATGATGTCATGGCGTTTATTGCAAAATGTATCGTTTCCAATATCCGGGAACTGGAAGGTGCTTTGACCAGAATTGTAGCTTATGCCACACTGACCAACCAAAAAATAACCATTGATTTGGCGGAAACAGCATTAAAAGATATTTTCAGCGAAAACGCTGCCGTACAGATTACACCGGAGCTGATTCAGGATATTGTATCCAGAAATTACAATATCCGTGTTGAGGATATGAAGGGCAGCAAAAAACCGAAAAGCATTGCCTATCCAAGACAAATTGCCATGTATCTGACCAGAAAACTACTGGATATTTCCCTTCCAAAGATTGGGGACCAATTTGGCGGACGAGATCACACAACAGTTATCCATGCCATTGCAAAAATTGAAAGAGAGCTGGAGAAAGATAACGAACTGCAAAAAACGATATTTGAGTTGGAAAAGCAAATAAAAGGGCAGTAAAAAGATAAAACCTTGAAGTTTCGCTTCAAAACCACCCCTTTTTTTAGCAATTTGCTTCGCAAATCCGCCTATGGACGTCCAGCCTTCTTGCCGGTGCCTTACGAGAAAAAGAGGGGCAAAAAGCTTTTATCGGAAAACTACGTTTTCCTTGTTTTTTTCTTATAAATCAGCGCAAGATTAAGCAAACTTCTGTAAAACGAATTAACTGTAGCCAAAAAAAGTTGATGTATGGCTTTTTTCATAGTCTATTCTATAAAAACCTTATTTACTCAAGGAAAACGTAGTTTTCCGTTACGGGTCGAGGGTGAAACCCTCGTGGTGGTTTGGAGGGAAAACCTCCAAGAAGAAGCTTATATTTTCATCTACAGTCTAAATCAGGCCAGTAACCCGATTTTCTGTTAATTTACTGTGGAATCTTTGTGGATAAAGGGATTATTAGAAGATTAACTGTGGATACTGTGGATAACCTGTGGAAAAGTATCGACTTGTTCACATAGTTGTCCATGGTCATTTTTCCTTAGTTTTATCGCCTATTTGGGCTTATCCACATATTCACACCCCCTACTACTGTTACTACTAGATAAATTCTATTGTTTTTGTTATTTGTCAAGAAAGGAGTTGTACACAGAAATGAAGCTGACCTGTTCCCGAGAAACTCTATTGAACCATATCAATATTGTAAATAAAGCCGTTTCCAATCGTACCACACTTCCTATTTTGGAATGTATTCTTTTGACTGCTGATGAACGTGGTTTTATACTGATTGGAAACGATTTGGAATTGGGTATCCAATCCTCTCCCATTGAAGCTGATATTACCGAAAAAGGCGAAGTCGCTTTGGAAGCTCGTATTTTTTCTGAAATTATCCGTAAAGTTAATGGTGACGATGTTTCTATCTCTACGGATGAAAAAAATATCACTGTTATTTCCAGCGGCTCTTCAGAATTTAAAATTATGGGGCAAAATGGTGAGGAATTTCCCGCTTTACCCGAAGTTGAGAAAAATAATGCCTATAGTTTGCTTCAGAATGATTTGAAAAATATGATTCGTCAAACCATTTTTTCTATTGCCCAGGATGAGTCTAAACCTGTTTTGACAGGCGAACTTTTGGAATTGAAAGAAGAATATATGAATATTGTTTCTGTGGATGGTTACCGTATTTCTTTCCGAAAAGCCGCTATTTCCGGCGGTGGAAAAGAAACCAGTGTGATTGTTCCGGGAAAAACATTAAACGAAATTAACAAAATTTTATCCCAAGAGGAAGGGGACAAAGTAACAATTTCTTTTACGGATAAACATATTCTCTTTGATCTTGGTACCAGTATTGTGGTTTCCAGATTGATAGAGGGAGATTATATTAAGTACGCCCAAAGCTTTACAGAGGATTATAAAACAAAAATTTTTGTTGACCGTTCTGCCTTGGTGCAAGCCTTGGAGCGGGCTTCCTTAGTGTCCAGAGATTCCAGAAAAACACCGGTGAAGCTTGCTATTTCTGAAAATCTTGTTATACTTACCGCAAATGCAGAAATGGGTACTGCTTATGAGGAAGTTTCTGTGGAACTGGAAGGAGAAGCACTGAAAATTGCCTTTAATCCACGATATTTGATTGAAGCACTGCGGGTGATTGAGGAAGAAAAAGTAACAATTCAGTTTACGACTTCTTTGAGCCCATGCATTATAAAACCCTTGGAGGGAGATAGTTTTAAATATTTAATCCTGCCTTTGAGATTGTAGTATAAAAATAATAACGAATGTAAAAAACAAAAGGGATGGTAATTATGGAAAAAACAGAACAGATTTCCATTAAAACTGAATTTATTAAGTTACAGCAATTATTAAAGCTGGCAGGTATGGTGGACCAAGGGTCTGATGCAAAAATTTATATTGCTGAGGGCATGGTTAAAGTCAATGATGTTATAGCAACGGAGCGTGGGAAAAAAATCCGCCCCGGTGATGTTGTAGAGATGCAGGGTATGGGTAAGGTTACGGTAATAAGGGAAGCGTAAAAAAACGATAGCACCATAAAATATTTTTTTCTGCTCCATCTGTTGGTTAACATAATATTTATAAAAACTTTATGTCAACCTATGGCTTTTGGAGCCTTATTTTTTAATGCAAGATTTTATCGTTCAAAGTTGGTGTTGCTATGTATATCCAAAGGGTTTCCTTGGTGGGATTCCGTAATTTGGAACAAATGAATATGGAATTGAAAAACGGTATCAATATTTTCAGCGGAGATAATGCTCAGGGAAAAACAAATTTTTTGGAAGCTTTGTATCTTTGTGCTACGGGACGTTCTCCACGAACCCGTAATGACAGCCAGCTTGTGCGTTTTGGCGAAAAGGAAAGTCATATTCAAGTTTTTGTGCAAAAAGAAAATCGCACCGACAGGATTGATGTGCATCTGAAACGGGACGAAAAAAAAGGTGTGGCTGTCAATGGGATTCCTATGCGAAAATTGGGTGACCTTTTTGGCACCCTTTATGTTGTCATATTTTCACCGGAGGACTTGAGCCTGATTAAAAATGGACCTGCGGAACGGCGGAGGTTTCTGGATTTGGAGCTTTGTCAGCTCAGCAATGTGTATTATTATAATTTACAACAGTATTATCGCATTTTAAGACAACGGAATTTTTTGTTAAAGGAAATTCAGAAAAAACCAAGTTTACAGGATACTCTTTTTGTATGGGATGACCAGCTGATACAGTTTGCAGCCCGTATGATTGCCGCTAGGAGAGAGTTTTTAGAAAAGTTGAATAAAATATCCTCGGAGAAGGAATTGCGTCTTACAGGTGGCAAAGACAGGCTAAAAATAGAATATAAGCCAAACTGTGAAGAAATGTTTTTGGAAGAACGATTGAAAAAGAATATTCGACGTGATATTTTTGCGGGAGTAACCCAGACAGGCCCCCATAAGGATGATATTTTGTTTTCTATCAATGGAAATGATGTGAAAATTTTTGGTTCTCAGGGACAGCAGAGAACCACCGCCTTGGCCACACGTTTGGCGGAAATCGAATTGATTCGTGAGGAAACGGGACAGCAGCCTATTCTACTTTTGGATGATGTTTTATCGGAGTTGGATGAATCACGGCAGAATTATCTGATGGAAAGCATAAGGGGTATGCAGACGATTTTGACTTGTACGGGCATAGAAGATGCGATAAAAAAATATATCAGTGATGGTTTTGTTTTTCAGGTGGAAAACGGAACGATAAAAAGAATAAAATAAAATGCAAAACGATTAAAATGCCCATATTCGCCACTTTTACAAAAGTGGACAAAATTTTTATAAAAAAGCTGCGTTTTTGTATAAAAATAAGGAAAGCGTAGTTTTCTAATGAAAGTTTTTACCCTTTTTTTAAAAAAAGGAAGTGGAAATTGAGGTGAAATCTCAAGGTTTTGATTTTGAGGAACTGCAATAGCGGTTCTTTTTTTTATGCCAAAATACAAGTTGTTGTTTTAGAATTTTTTTAAATGTGTGCTGCGAAATCGACATTGTTTTTTTCTTCTTTTTCATTAAAAAATGACAGCCTTTTTATAAGGTAGACAAAATTTATTTTTTTTTGTAAAATGAATAAAATATATTTATTTAAAACCTTGATTTTGTTAGCTTTCTTATTAATTTTTTCTTGTGAAATCAGTTGAAAAATGGTATAATGGGAAACGTATATATTAAAGAACGTTTTAAAGTGAAATTAGGCACACGCAATAGAAAAAGCCTATTCGTTTAAGGAGAGAAAAAACATATGTCATCAGAGTATAACGAAAGTCAAATACAGGTTCTGGAGGGTCTGGAAGCTGTCAGAAAGCGTCCCGGTATGTATATCGGTTCCACCAGTTCACGAGGACTGCATCACTTGGTTTACGAGATCGTGGATAACGCAGTGGACGAGGCTCTGGCAGGCTATTGCAGCGAGATAAGAATCACCATTCATCCTGACAATACCATTTCTGTGCGGGACAACGGAAGGGGTATCCCTGTGGGTATTCAGGCACAGAAGGGCATTCCTGCTGTTGAGGTAGTATTTACGATTCTCCACGCCGGCGGTAAGTTTGGCGGCAGCGGTTATAAGGTTTCCGGAGGTCTTCACGGCGTTGGTGCATCTGTTGTAAACGCTCTTTCCCAGTGGCTTAAGGTGCGGGTTTTTGTGGATGGAAAGATATATGAACAGGAATATTCACAGGGTCATGTTATGACAAAGCTAACAGAGGTGGGAACTACCACAGACCATGGAACACTGGTGCATTTTAAACCTGACCCTGAGATTTTTGAAGAAATTGATTTCCAATTTGATATTTTACTGCAACGGTTTCGGGAAACAGCTTTTTTGACCAAAGGTCTGAAAATAAGTATCAAGGATGAACGAGAAGGCATAGAACAAGAAAAAACCTTCCATTACGAAGGCGGTATTAAAGAATTTGTGGCATATATCAATAAAAACCGTTCTCCCCTTTATGATGAAGTTTTTTATGCAGAGGGACAGAAGGACGGCGTTTTGGTTGAAGTTGCATTTCAGCATAACGATGGGTATATGGAAAATATTCATACCTTTGTCAATAATATCAACACTACAGAAGGCGGTACTCATCTGGTAGGCTTTAAAGCAGGCTTAACAAAAACCATAAACGATTACGGCAAAAAGGTGGGTATCCTCAAGGATGGCGATGGAAAATTATCCGGAGATGATGTTCGAGAGGGCATCACTGCTGTAATTAGTATCAAGATAACTGACCCCCAGTTCGAAGGGCAGACAAAGACGAAGCTTGGAAACAGCGAAGCAAAAGGTGCGGTGGAAAGTGTACTGACGGAATATCTCACTTATTTTTTGGAAGAAAATCCGTCTACGGGAAAAACTATATTTGAAAAAGGTCTGATCGCTTCCCGTGCCAGAGATGCAGCGAAAAAAGCCCGTGAACTGGTTCGGCGGAAAAGTGTACTGGAAAATGCAAGGCTTCCTGGCAAGTTATCCGATTGTTCCGACAAAGACCCCAGAAACTGTGAAATCTATCTCGTTGAGGGAGATTCCGCCGGCGGCTCTGCCAAAGGTGCCAGAGATCCTAAAATACAGGCAATTTTACCTCTGCGAGGAAAGATTTTAAATGTGGAAAAAGCTAGGTTAGACAGGATTTTGTCCAGCGAAGAAATTAAAAATATGATTACTGCTTTCGGCACAGGTGTTTCAGAGGACTTTGAAATAGAAAAACTGCGGTATCATAAAATTGTAATTATGACCGATGCCGATGTAGACGGGGCGCATATCAGAACACTGCTTCTGACCCTGTTTTACCGTTATATGAGGCCTCTTATCGAAGAAGGCAAGATTTATATTGCACAGCCTCCTTTGTACCGTATAGAGAAAAATAAAGAGCATTATTATGTGTATAACGATAAACAATTAGAAGAACTCTATGAAAAAATCGGACGTGACGGCATAAAGGATGTACAGCGGTATAAAGGTCTTGGTGAGATGGATGCCATTCAGTTATGGGATACTACCATGGATCCCATGAATCGGATTTTGTTACAGGTGCATTTGGAGGATGCCATTTCTGCAGATGAGATTTTCACAAGACTTATGGGTGATAAGGTTGAACCCAGACGGGAATTTATTCACGAATATGCTAAATATGTGCGGAATCTGGATGTTTAATATACAGTAAGAAGGTAAAGGCAAAACCAATTAAAATTGTGGGCGTACCCTTTATTTTGGAGGGTTTACCTCCCAACCACCACGAGGGTTTTACCATCAACCCGAAACGGAAAATTACGTTTTCCTTGAAAATCAGGTGTTGTATATTTTTTAAGGGAATGGGCAAGAAAGTCGGTCGCCTATGGTGTTATATTTTTTTTGACAGTTTGGGATAAAGAAAAAAATGATACAATCGGTTTTTGTTCCGTTTATGTTAAAAGCGGATGAGAAAGTGGGCTTGTCCCACGGTCTTTTAAAGAAAGGGCGTTAGTGTTTTTATGGACGAAGAAATTAGAACAGATAGAATAATAGATGTAGATATCGAGGAGGAAATGAAACGCTCTTATATAGACTATGCCATGAGTGTTATCGTTTCCCGTGCTTTGCCTGATGTCAGAGATGGTCTGAAACCTGTGCAGCGCCGTATTCTTTACGCTATGAGTGAATTGAATCTGGACCCTACCAAATCCTATCGTAAGTCTGCCCGTATTGTTGGTGATACCATGGGTAAATACCATCCCCATGGTGATAGCTCTATTTATCAAGCTATGGTGCGTATGGCACAGGACTTTTCTATGCGTTATATGTTGGTGGACGGCCATGGCAACTTTGGCTCTATTGACGGTGATGGTGCGGCGGCACAGCGTTATACGGAAGCTCGTATGTCACGCATTTCTATGGAGATGTTGGCAGATATTGAAAAAGATACGGTGGATTTTGTCCCAAACTATGATGAGGAAACAAAGGAGCCTGTGGTGCTTCCTGCCAGAGTACCCAATCTTTTGATTAATGGTTCCTCCGGTATCGCCGTAGGTATGGCTACTAATATTCCGCCTCATAATCTGAGTGAAGTCATTGATGGTGTGGTCAAGATTATTGATAACCGTATCTGGGAAAACAGAGAAACCGAAGTAGAAGAACTGATGGAGCTGATTCAAGGTCCTGACTTTCCAACAGGTGCAACAATTTTAGGAAGAGCAGGCATTCGTTCCGCTTATCGTACCGGCCGTGGAAAAATCCGTGTTCGTGCCGAGGCTGCCATTGAGCCTATGACAAATGGAAAGGAACGTATTGCTGTAACGGAGCTTCCTTATCAGGTGAATAAAGCAAGACTCATTGAAAAGATTGCTGATTTAGTCAAGGAAAAAAGAATAGAAGGAATCAGCGACCTTCGAGATGAATCTGACAGAACAGGCATGAAAATTGTCATTGAACTGAAAAAAGATGTCAATTCCAATGTGGTACTGAATCAGCTTTATAAATTTACCCAGATGGAAGAAAGCTTTGGCGTTATCATGATTGCACTGGTAGACGGAAAACCGGCTACCTTGAATTTAAAACAAGTTTTGGAGTATTATTTGAAACATCAGGAAGATGTTGTTACAAGGCGTACCCGTTTTGACTTGAACAAAGCGGAAAAACGGGCTCATATTTTAGAAGGTCTGCGTATTGCACTGGATAACATTGATGAAGTAATCAGAATCATGCGTTCTTCCAGGGATACGGCAACTGCAAAGGAACGATTGCGGGAACGCTTTGGACTTTCAGAGGAACAGGCTTCTGCGATTGCAGAAATGCGTCTGCGTGCTTTGACAGGACTGGAGCATGAAAAAATAGATAATGAATATCGTGAATTGATGGAAAAAATCAAGGAATTTAAGGCTATTTTGGCCGACGAAAATATATTATTTGGTGTTATCAAGGAAGAAATTTTGGCAGTAAAAGCAAAATATGGCGACGCCCGCCGTACCAATATTATCAATAACCCCGGCGAAATAGACGATGAAGATTTGATTGAGGAAGAAACCAGCGTTATTACTATGACGAATCTGAATTATATCAAACGAACACCCCTTATGACTTATAAAAGTCAGAACCGTGGGGGCAGAGGTATTATGGGGATGCAGACGAGAGAGGAAGATTTTGTAAAAGATTTATTCCTTAGCTCCACTCATGATTATATTTTGTTCTTCACAGATCATGGCAGAGTTTACCGCATTAAGGGTTATGAAATCCCAGAAGCAGGCAGAACGGCAAGGGGTATGGCCATTGTGAATCTATTAGAGGTGGTTCCCGGTGAAACCATTACCGCTGTGATTCCTGTGCGGGAATTTAGTGATGACAAGTATCTTGTTATGATTACCCGTCAGGGTGTTATTAAAAAAACAGATATGATGAGCTTTGCTAATATTCGAAAAGGCGGCCTTGTGGCTGTGAACCTGCGAGAGGACGACCAGTTGATTTCCGTACTGATGACAGGCGGCGAGAATGAGATTCTTGTGGCTACCAGAAAAGGTATGGGTATCAAATTTAACGAACATGATGTACGTCCTATGGGCAGAACAGCTACGGGTGTACGGGCTATTAGGCTTAAAAAAGAGGATTATGTGGTTTCTGCCGTTATGATAACAGAAGGGATTAAGGTTCTTAATGTAACAGAAAACGGTTACGGAAAACGGACAGATGTAGATGAATTTAATGTGCAGTACCGTGGCGGCAAGGGTGTTAAAATTCACCAGCTGACGAAAAAGACAGGTATGCTGACCGGTGTTGTTCTCATTGAGGAAAATGAAGAAATTATGATGATTACCTCAGAAGGTATTATCATCCGCCTAAGAGGAAGGGAAATTTCTACTTTTGGCAGAATATCACAAGGCGTGAAGTTAATGAACTTGGCTGATGAAGTCAAAGTGGTTGGTATTGCCAAAATTTCCGAAGAGGATATTGAGCTGGAGGCAGAAAAGGAAGCCGAGGCTCTGGAGCATATGACAGAAGAAGCAGAAGTTTTAGAAGAAGCAGAAGTTTTAGAAGAAGCAGAAGATATAGAAGAAATGGAACCAGAAAATAGGTAGTTTGCAAAAAAAATGTTTTATAAATCTGTTAACTTGGAGGTTTTACTTCCAAACTACCACGAGGGTTTCACCCTCGGCCTATAACGGAAAACGTAATTTTTCTTGAAAAATCAGCGTTTTAACAAGTATCTACTTTAAGACGTCTTAAAGTACCAGAGGATGATGCCCTCTGATAAAAGAAAAAGCTGCTGCATAACCAAATTGGTTTTGCAGCAGCTTTTTTAATAAGGATTTTTTAAAACATATGAAAAAATGAAATGGTATAAAAATAGGGAACAACTTCATGGAAATATTGCATTTGCGTTAATTTCCGATATAATAGTTATAGAATAAGAAGCTGATTATGGTACCATAAGAAAAAAAATCTTTACGAAAGAAATAACAGTTATAAGCCTATGGCAATGTCATGCTGAAATAGATTTGAAATTGCAAAGGTCTGCATATAGTGAATGAATTGGAATAAGGAAAACTAGACAGAGAAAAAGGAGGAACAGCCATGGAATCTATCACTTTTCAATGTCCCAACTGCGGGTCTTATCTTCGGTTTGATGGTGAAACCCAAAAATGGGTCTGCGATCACTGTGATTCCAAATTTGCGGAGCATGAATTGGAACAAAAGGGCAGAGGAAAAAAAGAAATAGATTATGAGGTAAAAAAAAGCAATGATTTTATGCCAAATGCGGAAAGCACTGTATTTAATTTTAATGAAAATATAGAAAAAAGCAGGGAAGAAAATGCCCATATGCAAGGTTACCGTTGTCCAAGCTGTGGAGCGGAAGTCCTTACGGACGAAACCACGGCGGCTACATTCTGTGTTTTTTGCCAGAATCCTACGATTTTGCCGGAAAAGCTTTCAGGAAGTTACAAACCATCCCGTATTTTACCCTTTCAAACAACAAAAGAAGATGCCAAAGAGGCATTTTTACAATTTTGCAAAGGAAAGCCTTTATTGCCAAAGGGATTTACAGGGGAAGCCAGAGTAGAAAAGATTACAGGGATATATGTACCTTATTGGGTATTCAACTGCCATGCGGATTTTACATATCATAGCACAGGAGAAAATATTTTCACTTGGAGCGATGGGGATTATAACTATACAAAAACGGATTTGTACCGTATTTTTCGCCAAGGCCATGTGGATTTTGAGGATATTCCTGTGGATGCTTCAGAAAAAATGAATGATGAGATGATGGATGCCCTAGAGCCTTATCATCTGGGGGAAACCAAGGATTTTACCATGTCCTATCTTTCAGGCTTTTTGGCAGAAAAGTATACGTTTGAGCCAAAGGAGCTTTTTGACCGCATGACCCATCGGGTGGAGATGGGCATTGAAAATGCCGCCAGAAATACAGCGTCTTATCAGCACGTTCATTCAGGAGATTGTCAGAACCAATTTCGTTCCGAAAAGCAGAGCTATATGCTTCTGCCTGTATGGATGTTGGTTTCTGTTTATCACAATGAAAAATATTTGTTTGCTATGAATGGGCAGACGGGAAAAATAGTGGGGAAGCTGCCTTATAGCAAAAGCAAAGCCATTTTCTGGTTTATTGGTATTTTTATCGTGACATTCCTCATTGTATTTATAATTGGGGGGCTGTTATAATGAAAAAGAAAAGTTTTTTATTTGTGATACTTTGTGCTTTGCTTTCTTTTGTCTGTCCTGTTTTTGGTGCGGAAGTTCCCGTTGTAACGGATACTTCTATCAAGGTTTATGACGAGGCAGGGTTATTTAAAGACGAAGAAGAAACAATTTTAAATGAAAGTAGTAAAAAAATTGTCGAAGATTTTGGTATGGATGTTGTCATATTAACAGTAGAGGATACAGGTGAGAAAACTGCCGAAGCTTATGCTGAGGATTTTTATGATGAAAATGGGTTTGGTGTGGGTGAAAACCACGATGGTATTATCATGATTATTGATATGGGCGGGCGTACCAGATGGATGGTAACCACAGGAAGTGCCATTGATATTTTTACGGATTACTATATTGATGCCATCTGGGAGGATGTAACACCCTATCTTTCCGAGGGGGCATATTTTGAGGGTGCAGAAGAATTTATTTCACAGGTCGGCTATTATAACGAGGAATATATAAAATATTCCAATGAGCCAAATTATGTTTCTGAATATGAAGAAGTAATTGAAGGGAAAAAAGGCGGCGTGGAAAATGGGCCATGGGTTTTGAGTTTGATTGTTGCCTTCTTTGTAAGCAGTATTTCTATATTTTTTATGATACGAAAAAATAATGCAGTGAAAAACTTTACCGACGGAAGAGCATATATGAAAAAAAATTCCTTTATCGTTGAGAAACAAAGCGATACCTTTGCCGGTACTCATACAACGAGAACGAAGATACCAAAAAACGATAACAATTCATGGGGCGGCGGCTCATCGACTCACTGCGGAAGCAGCGGAACTTCTCATGGCGGCGGCGGTGGAGGATTTTAATGTGTCATTTTAATAAAAAATAAAAAGGGGATTGATTATGCGGGAAATTTCGGTAAAGGAAATTACAAAAGCCATCAAAGAAATGTGTATTGAGGCAAATTGTGTCCTCAATGATGATGTTTATTATGCACTGGAGAAAGCCAAGGAAACAGAGGAATCCCCTGTGGGATTGGAGCTACTTTGTCAGATAACAAAAAACGCTGATATTGCAAGGGAAAAACAGATGCCAATTTGCCAAGACACGGGGATGGCCATTGTATTTTTGGAAGTAGGGCAAGAGGTTCATTTTGTGGACGGTCTTTTGGAAGAGGCTGTCAACGAAGGGGTGCGTCAAGGCTATGCAGAGGGATTTTTACGAAAATCTGTGGTTGAGGATCCTTTTTTGCGTGTCAACACACAGGATAATACCCCTGCTGTCATCCATACCAGAATTGTGGAAGGGGACAGGGTGGAAATTGATTTGGCACCCAAGGGCTTTGGAAGCGAAAATATGAGCCGTATTTTTATGATGAAGCCTTCTGATGGCATAGAGGGGGCAAAGGCGGCAATTTTGCAAGCGGTAAAAGATGCTGGCCCCAATCCCTGCCCGCCTATGGTGGTGGGTGTGGGCTGCGGCGGAAGCTTTGAACAATGTGCCTATCTTGCCAAAAAAGCACTGCTCCGCCCCATAGGGAGCCATGCAGACAAGGCGCATATTCGAGAGATGGAGGAAGAACTCTTGGAAAAGATGAACCGCACAGGCATTGGACCACAGGGGCTGGGGGGAAGAACTACGGTTTTGGGAGTTCATGTGGAAACATACCCCACACATATCGCCGGTATGCCTATTGCCGTCAATATCAGCTGTCATGTGACACGCCATGGGCATAAGGTCATTTAAGTATGGGAAAAAGAGATGTTACTGTTGGGGGAGAATAGAATGAGAATAAAAATAACCACGCCCTTTACCAGAGAAAAGGCAAAAAGCTTGCGGGCAGGAGATATTGTAGAAATTACAGGAACGATTTATACTGCCAGAGATGCTGCACACAAAAGAATGCTGGAGGAATATGGAGAAAAAAAATCCCTTCCTTTTAATATAGAAAATCAAATTATATATTATGCCGGGCCTACACCGGCAAAACCGGGACAGGTGATTGGTTCGGCAGGCCCTACTACCTCTTACCGTATGGATGCCTATGCACCGAAGCTCATTACCCTTGGACAAACAGGTATGATTGGTAAAGGAGCCAGAAATGAGGAGGTTATTTCTTCCATGAAGGAAAATGGTGCGGTCTATTTCGGAGCGACGGGTGGTGCGGGAGCCTTGCTTTCCAACCACATTAAAAAGGCAGAAATCATTGCTTATGAGGATTTGGGGGCAGAAGCCATCCGAAAGCTTTATGTGGAGGATTTTCCTGTTATTGTCATTATAGACAGTGAAGGAAACAATCTATATGTAACAGAGCCGAAAAAGTATGAAAGATGACAGCGTAACCCATAGACGAGGGGATTAGAATGCCTATGAAAAAGAAACTATCTTTATTATTGTTGGTGATATTCGTTGCAGTTATTTTTTCGGGGTGTGAAAAAGGAAAGGAAAAGCCGGGGGAAAAAGCGGTGATTGCAGAAAAACCCGAAATAACGGAGCCTGTGGTAAAGACGGCTACCTTTGCTGTGGTGGGTGATATTATGGTACATGACTACCAATACAAGGAAGCCTATAATCCGGCTACGGGAACTTATGACTTTATGCATAATTTTCAGGATATGAAGCAATACTTTGAAGGACGGGATTTTGTTATCGGCAATCTGGAAACCACCTTTGGGGGAAAAGAAAAAGAAATTTCCAGTTTTCCTATGTTCAATACCCCGGACAGTTTTTTGGATGCACTGAAGGATGCCGGTTTTAATTTGGTGACTACGGCAAACAACCATAGTATGGATACCTTTCAAAGCGGCGTAGTGCGAACCCTTGACAAGCTGGATGAATACGGTATTGACCATGTGGGAACTTACCGAAGTAAGGAAGAACGGGATACTATTTTGATAAAAGAAGCCAATGGAATACGTTTTGCTTTTTTATCCTATACGTATGGTACCAATGGTATTTCTGTACCGGAGCCTTATCTTGTGAATCTTTTGGACGAGGAAAGGATTTGTCAGGATATTGCCAAGGCTAAGGAACAGGCAGATATGGTTATCGTTTTACCTCATATGGGGAATGAATACGAAACGGCACCCAACGAGGCTTTTAAAGCTTGGGCAGATGTCATGTTTGAAGCAGGGGCAGACTTGATTTTTGCCAGCCATCCTCATGTTCTGCAGCCTATGGAATACCGTATGATTGATAACGGGGACGGCACACAGCGGAAAGGGTTTATCATCTATTCTTTGGGAAATTTTATCTCTTCCCAAACAACACCGCCCAGAAATGCCAGTATCGTGCTTCATGTTACGGTAGAAAAAACTGACGATGAAAAGCCTATCATTCAGCAGGTTTCCTTTGTGCCGATTTGGACGCAATTCTGCAATGCGAATAACCAGAATCATTTTGTAGTGCGAAGCGTTTATAAGATGCTGAACCTGCCCCAAGAGGAAATTTACCAGACCATACGGCGGAAGGATTATAACCGCTTACAAGACATACATTATGAAACCACATCCCTTTTATTGGGACAAGAAGTGCCTTTGGAAAATATGCAGGAGGAGTATATGCTAAAATAGCCAAAACAATGCCTATCATTGAAAACCAGTGAAATTTTATAAGGGTTCAATAAAGTCTATACGTACTCGTGGAACCATCACGAGGTTTACCATTGACCCATTAAGGGAAAACGGAAGACAAACTCTAAATTCAGCCAATCATGGGGGGTTGGGAGGAAACATTCCCAACTGGAATTAAGAAGAGAGAATTAATTTTGCACCCCGAAGAAAACGGGGACGCCCGAAGGGCGGCATTTGCCACAGGCAAAGGTGCTTGACCACGCACCCCGAAGAAAACGGGGACGTCCGAAGGGCGGCATTTGCCACAGGCAAAGGTGCTTGACCACGCACCCCGAAGAAAACGGGGACTTTATATGGTTGATTAGAAATGTTTTTGCACATTTGTCATTGTAAAAAAAGATAGATGTGCTATTCTTTATTTGAGAAGAAAACACTTCAAAGGTGAAAGATGCAAAAAAGTTTAGGCAGTTTTGGTTTCGTGGAATGAAAAGGTTGAAATAACAGAAGGTATTTTATTTTAGTAAAGGGGTGTTTTTAAGTGAGTACTTTTATAATTGGATTAGTAATTTTAATTGGCGGAGGTATTGCTTACGGCAAATATTGTGACAAGGTATTTGGCCCTGACGACAGAAAGACGCCAGCACTTACGATGGGTGACGGTGTGGATTACGTTCCTATGGGCAAATGGAAAAATTCATTGATTGAGCTTTTGAACATTGCAGGAACCGGCCCGATTCTCGGCCCGATTCAGGGAATTCTTTTTGGGCCCATTGCATTTATTTTAATTCCTGTGGGCTGTGTACTTTCCGGTGCCCTTCACGATTATATGTGCGGTATGATATGTTTGAGAGAAGACGGAAAACAGATGCCTGCTTTGATTAACAAATTTTTAGGAAAAGGCACTTTTCAAGTTTACAATATTTTTATCAGTATTTTAATGCTTTTGGTTGGTGCAGTATTTATTTATACACCCGGTGACCTTGTTGTTACACAGATTATGGGACAGCAGGCAACACCGAACAATCCTGTTGTTTGGGTTGTTTATGCTATTATTTTTATATATTATCTGATTGCCACATTATTTCCCATTGATAAAATTATTGGAAAAATTTATCCTGTTTTTGGATTAATTCTTTTATTATCAGCAGTTGGTATTTTCTTCGGTATCTTTTTCAAAGGGTATGATTTGGAAGTCCTTTCTTCTGTAAACTGGATGGGTATTCATCCCGGAAAATTACCAATATTACCAATTTTCTTTGTAACGGTTGCCTGTGGTATTACTTCCGGTTTCCATGCAACACAGGCTACTCTTATCGCTAGATCGGTAACCAGTGAAAGAGAAGGAAAAAAAACCTTCTATAATATGATGATTGTGGAAGGCTTTATCGCTATGATATGGGCGGCAGCATCTATGGGTATTTATGCAAAAATTACAAATGGCGGAATGCCCGGCGTAGATTCCTCTGTGTTTGGTTCCGCAGCAGTTGTAGGCCTTGTTGCTAGGGATTTATTAGGTAATATAGGTGGACTTGTTGCTATCATCGGCATTATTGTATTACCCATTACTTCCGGAGATACGGCGTTACGGTCTTTGAGATTAATGCTGGCAGAATTTTTACATTATGACCAGTCAAAAAAGGGAAATCGTATCCTTCTATCTTCTGTAATTTTTGCTTTTTGTGCGGTAATCCTTATCTTTGCTAAATTAAGTGCAGATGGATTTAATGTTCTTTGGAGGTACTTTGCATGGGCGAACCAGACAATTGCAATTTTTGCCTTTGCAATGATGACGGTATACTTGTATATTCGGGACAAAAATTATATCATTACGTTGATTCCAGGTATGTTCTATGCCTTTATCATTTCAACATTTATATTGAACGCTACCATCGGTTTTAATCTGCCCATGAATATGGCTTATGTTGGCGGGGTTATTTTTGCAATCATTTATATCATATTAATTATTAAGGTTGCTAAAAAACGCAAAGGAAAAATAAGACAAGGATAAATTTTAATAACCATTTCATGAAACATAAGAAATAGTTTGGTTTGTCAGTCGTATTTCAGAAGTATTATTACGAACTATTATATTAGGTAAGAATTTTTTAAATTAAAATGTTTAACAAGCATATAGAAAAACCCCTTGCCTAGGTAAAATGATGGCAAGGAGTTTTTTTTAGCAATGGGAGGGGTTTATCTCTTTTATGCCTAGAAAATAAAAAAAATAATGAAAATGGAAATTTTAAATAATGTATAGTTGCGGAAAATAGGAGGGTATAGTAAAATAAGGGCAATAGGAAAAGATTTTCACAGGGGAAGCAGGCAGGTCATAAAAAGGACGGGATAAAATGGAAAATGATATTTTATTGGAAAATGTAAATTTTTTGAAAAACGATTTAGGAAAAAATATCTCTCAGACTCTTTTTCAGCGTTTTAAAGAATTGATTCTTTCCGGTAAGATGCCCGCAGGTTATATGATGCCAAATGAAAACGTCGTCAGTGAGCTTTTAGGGGTGGGGAGAAGCACCCTAAGAGAAGCGTATACGGCGCTGGCTGTGTTTGGCTTCATCAAACGTTCCAAAGCGGGTACTTTTGTCAATAAGATAGATAATATCGTCAATATTGCACCGTTTAGTATGACAGTAGAAAATTCCGATTTGAACGACCTTTTGGAATTCCGTTTTATGTTAGAGGCGGAAACTGCAAGTTATGCCGCAAAGCGGGCAACGGAAGAAGATATTGCAGAGATTACAGAAAGTTATGAAAAAATGATTGAATACAGGGAAGATATTAATTTATTTGTGGATTATGATTCTCAGTTTCATATGCAACTTTCCAGTGCTACCCACAATAAACTACTCATCAGCACGATGATTGCGGCGAAGGATTCTTTTGAAAGAGGAATCCGTTTGGCAATGAGAAAATCGCTGACCAAAAATCCTCGAGTTATTGATGTTACCATCGATTTGCATGGAAAAATTTTGGAGGCTATCAGGCATAGGGATTATCAGACAGCCTATTCTATTATGAGAGAACATATTTCTTATGTGAATCTTACTGTAAAATACGGCTGAACATACAGAAACAATGGCGGGGAAAGCTTCCGCAAGGTGTCGATAAATCCGAAATAATGTAACATTTTATTCTATAAAAAATAAGTATTGTGTATAAACGCTGTCATTTTCAGAAAGGGTCTTCAGCCTTGAAAATGCAGCTTTTTTTGCATAAAAAAGAAAAATAGTTGTAATTTTGACGAAGAATTAACAAAATTGTGAAAACACTTCCGATGTGGCAATAAAGGCTACACCCCTTCTTGGAGGTTTTATCTCCAAACCACTACGAGGGTATTGTATGTTTTTTGCAGTCTGACTTCTTTCTATATAAAGAAAAGAAGCAAAGAAAAAAAACGGTTCCTGAAAAATTGGCTGACGAAAGGTGACAAGCAGGGTAGAAAAAAGGACAAAAACACAGGAAAAAGGAAAGAAATAAGTTTTTTTAAATTAAGTGTTGACAAAAGCTCAAATGAGTGTATAATAAATATTCGTGACTGATAGTTGCAGCGAGAGAAAAAACAACAATAAATTGATTTTAAAAACAATAAAAAAGTGTTGACAAGCTGTAGCTGATGTGCTAAAATATATTTACTGTCGCAACAAACGGCAGTGAAAAAAATAACAATAAAATTGATCCTTGAAAACTGAACAGTGAAGAAACATAATCACAACCCA